>JAQIBZ010000637.1 GCA_027858815.1 Desulfobacteraceae bacterium | reverse complement strand
TCTGCTTGTTTATGATGATGGCCAGCCGGATGTCATTCCTAAATCGGTTCAGTTGTTGGCCGGTCGGGTCGGTCAGGAATACACTTTACGAAAAAAGGCGCTTTCTGGCAGGCCCGATGCAATTGAAACCGGGGAGGATCTGAGGCAATGTATCTTTACCTAAATTGATTATGAAAAACTCGCTGAGCTGGCAGGCTTTGAGAGCTTTGATGCTTTTCAGACAGTAACATAAAAAGTGGGTTGATGATTTGGTAGAATCTGGTGAAAGCAAGCGGGAAATCCGCTGGACCGAATGCATCGCAACCGGGAGTAATGAATTTGCCGAAAATATTCTTTTACAATTGGGTTTGCGGGCAAAAGGGCGCAAAAATTTAATTGTCTGGGGAATAAAAATCTTGATTTTTAATGTAGTGTTATTACAATTGTGATAACAAAGGAGGAAAAAATGATAGCATTGAAAGTCAGAAAAGTTGGGAATTCCCTTGGTATTGTGCTTCCAAAAGAGTCCTTGCAGAGGATGAATATCGGAGAGGGAGAAATATTATATTTAACGGAAACCTTTGATAACGGTTATCGGGTGACGGCTTATAATGAAAACTTTTCAAAGCAAATAGCCACTGCCGAAGAAATCATGCGGGAGGACAGGGATATCCTTAATGAACTGGCAAAAAGATGACAATCGAATGGATAGAGCTGGAGACAATTCTTGCGATTCATGATTTTCAAATTAGTGCACACGGCGGAGCATCGGGTGTAAGAGATATCGGACTTGTTGAGAGTGCGTTAAATAAACCGAGGCATATGCTAAATTATGGATCGTACGATATTATCGATCTTGCTGCTGCATATGGATTTTCTCTTGCTAAAAATCATGGTTTTATTGATGGCAACAAAAGAACGGCTTATGTTGTCACCAGACTTTTTTTGAGACTTCATCACTTTGATTTTAAAGCCCTGCCAGTTGAAAGGGTTTTTGCATTTGAAAAACTCGGTAAAGGCGATCTTTCTCAAACGGAATTTACCAAATGGCTGAGAGACAATTGCAAGGAAAAAAGAGACTAAATGTGATTCGCCAAATCTTTATCATACTTTTTGCCAAATTACAGATCACCCGGGGTCGGACTGACCATGGTAACTTTTGATTCTTTTACAATTGGGTTTGCGGGCAAAAGGAAGAAAAATTATGAAAGAGGGTCCGGCATTTCAAATTCGTGAAGAAGTCGAACCCTATAACGCTTTTTATGACCCTGAAAAGAGCAATATAGCCCTTGATAATACCCAACCTTGGAGTGAGGATGTTTGATATTAGAGGGATTAGCGTGGTCCGACCCCGTTTATCGCGTTTATCGAAAATTTTGAGAAGGTATGACCTGATCAGATGAAACCACAGGAGTTATTCCTGGTTGGTGTCTTTTTCAGAAGAGCGGTTTTTCAATGCCCGCCACTTGTCTAAGCGGTCTTTGACAATTTTTTCATATCCTCGGGATGTGGGGGTATAGAAAATCTTATTTTGCAGTTTTTCCGGTAAATGGTCCTGGGGAACAAAGCCGTCTTTGTAATTGTGGGCATATTTATAGCCTTTGCCGTATCCGATATCTTTCATCAAGCGGGTGGGGGCATTGCGGATATGCATGGGGACGGGAAGGGCACCGGTTTGTTTAATGGTTTTAATCGTTTGTCCGTAGGCCGTATAGATGCTGTTGCTTTTGGGGGCTGTTGAAAGATAAACGGCTGCCTGGGCCAGGGAGAGATCTCCTTCCGGTGATCCGAGAAATCGAAAGGCCTCCATGGCTGCCATGGCAATGGACAAGGCCGAAGGATCCGCATTCCCCACATCTTCAGAAGCAAACCGGACCATTCTGCGGGCAATATACATCGGGTCTTCACCGGATGAAAGCATCCGGCCCAGCCAGTAGATGGCAGCATCCGGGTCACTCCCCCGAAGGCTTTTATGAAACGCGGAAATCAGATTAAAGTGTGCGTCCCCGGATTTATCATAGATCAGTGCTTTGCGCTGTAATGCGTTTTCCACCATTTCCAGGGGCACTTCATCTGTTGTGGTATCGTTTGTTTTGTCGTCTGTTTTATTGTTTGGGCTATCATTGGTGTTATCAATGGCATTATCAGTGGGAATAGTTTTTGATGACGCATAAATAGCTGAGATTTCAAGTGCATTGAGTGCTGATCGGGCATCTCCGTCGGAAATGGCAATGATATGGTCAAGCGCTTTGTCGGAATAGGTCAGCTGCAATTGTCCCAATCCATTTGTCCGGTCGATTAATGCTCGTTTTAACAGGATTTTCATGTCGATTTCCGACATGGGAGACAGAACGACCACCTGGCAGCGGGACAAAAGGGCGGGAATCACCTCAAAAGAAGGATTCTCCGTGGTGGCCCCCACAAGGGTAATCAGTCCGCTTTCAACATGATGTAAAAAAGCATCCTGCTGGGCCTTGTTGAATCGGTGGATTTCATCAACAAAAAGAACGGTCCGGTTGCGATGGAGGTTTCGCTGCTGTTTGGCAGCTTCAATGACATTTCGGATATCCTTGACACCGGACAGGACGGCGGAAAAATGGGAAAAGTGGCATTGGGTTTGCTGGGCGATAATCCGGGCAAGGGTGGTTTTGCCGCACCCCGGCGGCCCCCAGAGAATCATGGAGAAAATTCGGTCATTTTCAATGGCACTGCGAATCAATGAACTTTCGCCCACTGCCTGTGTCTGTCCGATAAACTGGTCCAGTCGGGCCGGACGCATCCGGTCAGCCAGGGGTCTGGAACCGGCTGTGGCTTTTTGGGCCTGGTGTTCAAAAAGGTCCAGGGTGCTTTTGTCTTTATTGTCGCCGGTTATTGTCATTTATTAAGTATTGATGAATTATTTTCTAAACGAGCGGTTTTTTCTTTTCTGGTGTTTGGGGACAAACTGTTTTTTTTGAGAAACTCTGTTGCTGGTTTCGTGTCGTTTTCTGAAAAATAATCGGACGGGCGTCTGGTCCAGGCCGGAACCCTCGCGGATCTGGTTGATCAGGTAGCGCTGATATGAAAAGTGGATCCCGTCGGGGACGTTTACAAAACTAACAAATGTCGGTGGTTTTGTAGTGATCTGCGTGGCGTAAAAGAATTTGATCCGTCGGCCCTGGAACATTGATGGTTCGGTTCTTGAGGTAGCCCGTTCAAAAATCTTATTTAAAGGACCGGTTGAAATTCGGGTGGTGTATTGGTCATATACCTTATTGACCACGTCAAAAATTTTCGGCACCCGTTTTCCGGTCAGGGCTGAAAGGGTCAGTACCGGAGTAAAGCTGAGAAATTTGGCCGCCATTCTCAGATTTTCAGTGAACCGTTTAAGGGTCTTATCGTCTTTTTCAACAAGGTCCCATTTATTGAGCAGAAAAATGCAGCCGCACCCCCGTTCAAAAGCGTAGCCGGCTATTTTTACGTCCTGGTCGGTAACGCCTTCATGCGCATCAATGAGAATCAGGGCAATGTCGCACCGTTCAATGCTTTGTAAGGCTTTGATAATTGATATTTTTTCTATCTTTTCAGATACTTGTTTCTTTCTGCGAATCCCGGCCGTATCAATCAGCAAGTACTGGCGGCCGTTGAATTCACAGGCCGTATCAATAGAATCTCTGGTGGTGCCGGGAATGTCGCTCACAATAACTCTGTTTTCCCCTAAGAGTCGGTTGGTTAGCGATGATTTTCCGACATTTGGGCGACCGATGATGGCGATTTTAATCGTATCAGTGTCTTCTTCTGTCACCGATGCGGGAAAGGTGCTGACAAGCGTGTCTAAAAAATCGGGGATTCCGTAGCCATGTTCGGCAGAAACCGGGTAAAATGTATCAATGCCTAAGCTGTAGAATTCGTTAATGTTGTCTTCTTTTTCATAGCTGTCAATTTTGTTGACCGCATAGAAAACAGGGCAGGATAAGTCTCTTAAGATTTTAATCAATTCCGTGTCAAAAGGGGAAACTCCGCCTTTGCCGTCAAGAAGAAGAATGACAGCGTCTGAATCGCTGATCGCCTGATGAACCTGGTCCCGGCTTAAAGATGAAAAATTATCATCATCGCCGGTTGAAAATCCGCCCGTGTCAATGACTGAGAATTCAATATCATTCCAGGTGCATGTCCCGTAATGACGGTCCCTGGTAACGCCGGGAAAATTATCTACAAGCGCATCTTTGGTTCGGGTAATCCGATTGAAAAAGGTAGATTTCCCGGCATTTGGGCGGCCAACAATGGCTACAACAGGTCTCATATTTTATAGATAATCCGTTTGTCTGTAATGATGATATCTACATATTTGTCATGGGCTTCCATGGGAATCAACTGCGTCATCTGGTCTTCGGTGGCACATGCCACCTTTCGGGCTGTGATCGGCAGTTTTGAAATGATACGGTCATACCGTCCATCACCGATGCCGAGGCGCCCGCCTTTTTCATCAAATGCAATGCCCGGGATGATGGCAATGTCCACATCATCAATGGATACGGCCTTGCAGCGTTTCGGATCAGGCTCAAGAATATTGCCGGGGCCGAGTTTTAAATCTTTTTTAATATCAGTAATCTTGTAGAGCTTGGTGCCGTTGTTTTCTCCCGTGAAAAGTGGCAGAAGAATATCTTTAGTCGATTCGCTGCAGCGCTTTAAGATATTTGCTGTATCCACTTCATTCGGGTGGTTGATATACAGAAGTGTCACTTCGGCTTCACGAAAATTAGCAAAGTCGAATAATTGTTCTTCAATAAGATCGTACTTTTCCGTGATTTCCTGTTGAGGCATCGCGCCTAATTTTTCTTCAACCTGAGTACGAATTTCCTGCTTCTTAACTTTCAGATCCTCCATTGTGTCACTCCATCTAAAATATTGAATATATTATGCGCAATTCTTCATAATATAATGTTGTATCATTATATTATACACAATATGATACAAATTGCAATAATGATTGACGAATTATATACACCATGATAATTTTTATAATTTTATTAACATGAAATGAATATAAATTCATAACAAATATAGGTACGGTATGTTAGAAATCAAGTATGTCCGGCAAAATTTATCAGAAGTTTTTAATTCACTGGAAAAACGAGGAGATACAGCTGATCTGGATACGTTCCAGGCAGCGGAGGCTGACCGGCGCGGGATTTTAAGTGAAATTGAGGAACTGCGTCATCAGCGGAATGTGGTTTCCGGTGAAATTGCGGAATTGAAAAAAAATAAAGAAGATGCCGAAGATCTTGTTATTCAGATGCGGGACGTTTCCGGACGAATTAAATTGCTGGAAAAGTCTCTTGCGGAAAGAGAAGAGAAAATTCAGGAAATCCTGATTCGTCTCCCCAACATTCCCGACGCATCCGTTCCTGTTGGAAAAGATGAGTCAGATAATCAGCTCGTCCGGGAAGTGGGCACGCCTAAAAAATTTGAGTTTGAACCGAAAGCGCATTGGACAATCGGTGAAGACCTGAAAATTCTGGATTTTGAAAGGGCGGCAAAAATTACAGGCGCCCGGTTTCCGCTTTATCTGGGATCCGGCGCACGTCTGGAACGGGCATTAATCAATTTCATGCTTGACCTGCACATTGATGAACATGGCTATACCGAGGTGTTGCCGCCGTTTATCGTCAACCGGAAATCCATGACAGGTACCGGCCAGCTCCCGAAGTTTGCCGAAGATTTGTTTAAGATTGAAAACTGGGATTATTTTTTAATTCCCACCGCTGAAGTGCCGGTGACTAACATTTATCAGGATGAAATCCTTGATGAAGATCAACTGCCGATATATTATACTGCCTATACCCCTTGTTTTCGCTCAGAGGCCGGTTCATATGGGAAAGACACCCGGGGTATGATCCGTCAGCATCAGTTTAACAAAGTGGAAATGGTAAAAATTGTTGACCCCGCAACCTCCTATGATGAGCTGGAATCATTGTTGAACAATGCGGAGACAGTCTTGCAGAAACTGGATCTGCCATACCGAGTAGTCGTTCTTAGTACCGGCGATCTGGGTTTTTCCGCTGCCAAAACCTATGATATTGAAGTATGGATGCCGGCCCAGGACAAATACAGGGAGATTTCATCCTGCAGCAATTTTGAAGGATTTCAGGCCCGGCGGGCCGGTATTCGTTTACGGCGTAAGGGCAAGAAAGGAACGGAACCGGTTCATACATTAAACGGCTCCGGCCTGGCAGTTGGGCGGACGTTGGCAGCCATTCTAGAAAATTTTCAGCAGGCGGACGGAAGCGTGATTATTCCCGAAGTATTGCGGCCGTATATGGGCGGTAAAGAAAAGCTTGAGCCCTGTGTTTAATCGCAGGCGTATATTCTTTTTTTCCGCATCCCTAACCCGGATAAACCGGAAAAGTTAAAAGTGAACTAAATTTTGAAGTGAGCTAAAGTTATGGTTAATGCCTTCGGCATTTTCAATTTTTATG
>JAQIBZ010000556.1 GCA_027858815.1 Desulfobacteraceae bacterium | reverse complement strand
AGAAACATTCGAGGACAAGCTTAGCCGGAATCTATGTTCGGATATAGCACATAACTGGATTCCCGATAGAAACATTCGGGAATGACAAATCTGCTTTGGCCGAAACGATGATCAAGGCCAAATATTTTTTCACAGCTTCATCTTTTCTCATTTTCGCATTCTCCTTAATATCCCTGTCTGCGTTTATCTGCGTTCGTCTGCGGCTAATCAAATTTCGATCCCTGTAAAATCATCATTAAGCAACGGATGTGTTTTATCCCGCTAAGAGAAAACACTATCTTCAACAGGCGAATCTATTCCTATCATGGGATCATCATGCCGGAATTCCCCATCATGCTCCGGGCTGTAATACTCGGTATGAAAATAAAGAAGCTCGCTGTTTTCTTCCAATACCTGAAAAATCCTCAGCCTCACCTCAATCTCATCTTTTTGAGGCTTCCATTATTGTTATGCCGACAAGCTCGGTCCCTCGGTATCTCAGCAATACTCCGTTCTCAAGCATCTCCGAGTCTGTTGCCCGCTGTGGCCTTTTGAAATTTATATAAAAAACATCCGCATCTTCATCATAATCGAGCCACATTTTTTTGGGAGGTAGTTTAATAAAAGGCGGGATAAGCTGATAAACCTGATTCAGTGTTTCATTTGTTTCTGCTGTTGCCATATGATCTCCTCCCTGTCGAGCAATATTTTTGAAGAAAAATACGCCGTAATAACAAAACCATCCTCGGCGGTGATTTCTTTGTAAACCACGCAAAGAAATTTTCCCTTTCTGATTTGCCGCAAAGCGATCAGAGCGTCTCTATACCCTTTAATGATATATTCAGGATATTCAATTATATCGATGATTTCATCATAGAAACCCGCCAGATCGTCATGGTTTTCAACTATGTGTACCCATCGTTCATCTGTTAATCGAATAGGGACTTCATTAATCGACTTTAGAATATCCACTTCTCTTTTCCTCTATATCAGATCCGTGACATCTTTGCCAGCATACACATCGGAGCAGGCTGAAAAACTCTTTGCACCGCATGATATGAAAGATAGGAAAAATGTATACAAATCCTCAATAAATTGGCCGCCGAAATAAGTGGCGATAACTTTAAAAAAATATATTAGCCGCAGACACACGCAGATGAACGCAGACGATTTATTCGTCTAAGCCAAGGACAAAGCGCTTGATCTCGGCTTTTGGATATTTAAAAAATTAACCAGAAGGCCGACATGGATTCCTGTTGCTTTTAAATAATTAAAACAGATCATTAATTTCCTTATCTGCGTTCATCTGTGTTTGTCTGCGGCTAATTTAGAGTTTTATCTGCGTTCATCTGCGTGTGTCTGCGGCTAATCAAATTTCGACCCCTGCAAAATCATCATTAAGCAACGGATGTGTTTTATCCCGCTCCGACACCTCAGTAACCCCAACGGGCCAATCTATTCCTATCATGGGATCATCATGCCGGACGGCCCCCTCATGCTCCGGGCTGTAATACTCGGTATGAAAATAAAGAAGCTCGCTGTTTTCTTCCAATACCTGGAATCCGTGCGCAAAGCCTTCCGGAACATACATCATTTTCATATTCTCAGATGTGAGATTCTCACCGTGCCATTGCAAAAATGTCGAACTGCCAAGCCGAATATCAACAATTACATCAAAAACTGCCCCACGTATACATTTTATAATCTTGATCTCCGCTTTGGGCGAATACTGAAAATGCATCCCACGGACTGCCCCCTTTTTAACAGTCCCGGAATGGTTCACCTGAACAATATTTTTCGTATGCCCGATCTGTTTTAATTCATCTGCACAAAAAATACGGGCGAACAGCCCCCGTTTATCTTTACGCGGCTCAGGTATTATTATATGCGCCCCAGAAAGAGGCAATGGCATAAATTTCATTATGCTGCTTCCTCTGCAATACGTCCATACTCTTTTATCTGTTGTTCTGTGATTTCCCGCAGATTCTTTGAGCCATTATAAAAAGCCTTGTACCAGTCAACGGTCCATTTAAGCGCCATCCTGATATCTAATTTTGGTTTCCAGCCAAGCCTGTATCTTGCTTTTGAACAATCCAGCCTTAACAAACCAGCCTCGTGGGGGTGAAATTTTTTATTCGTTGTCCATGCCGCTTTATCTCCCCACAGTTTTATGATTTCTCCAACCACTTCTTCTACTTTAAGGCATGCGTTTTCATCCGGCCCGAAATTCCATGCGCCTGAATAAGACGCACCTTTTTCATAAAGATTTTTTGCTAAAATCAGATAACCGGACAGCGGCTCCAGAACATGCTGCCAGGGCCTTATTGCTTTTGGATAACGGATATGCAAGGTTTTACCGTACCCGAAAGCCCTCATCATGTCAGGCACAAGGCGATCATCGGCAAAGTCACCTCCGCCAATTACGTTCCCGGCGCGGGCAGAGGCAAGACCTTTACCATGGGTATTGTAATCATCCGAATTAAAATAAGAATTCAGGTACGTTGAAGTGACAAGTTCGGCACATCCTTTGCTGCTGGAATATGGATCATACCCGCCCATGGGATCATTTTCCCGGTAACCCCATAACCACTCCCGATTTTCATAACATTTGTCACTGGTTACATTTATCACAGCCTTTACATTATCGACTTTTCTGACAGCCTCCAGCAGATTTACGGTTCCCATCACGTTGGTGGAATATGTTTCCACTGGTTCCTCATACGACCTGCGTACAAGAGATTGCGCTGCTAAATGAAAAACGATGTCAGGCCGAAAACCATCTATAGTCATCTTAAACTTTTCCAGGTCACGGACATCGCCTGAAACCGATTGGATATCGCCTGAAAGCCGGCATAAATCAAAAAGATTCGGCTCCGTGGGGGGATCAAGCGAATACCCGCATATTTCAGCCCCCATTTTATGGAGCCAGAAAGTCAGCCATGAGCCTTTAAAGCCGGTATGGCCGGTTAGAAAAATTCTTTTATTTTTAAAAAAATTATCAAACATTCTTTTATTAAACCCTTAAAGAATTTGAACAGCCGCAGACGCACGCATATATACTCAGACAGTTATTTTCTTTTTTCTGGCTATCCGCTTCAATTAAGTTGAACCCTTTTTTCAAGGTCGGCACGGTGGCCGACCCTACGGAGTTTATCGCAAGACCTCGTAGTGCAGGCCACCGTGCCTGCTTATAATTGTCTGAATTTTGATAATTCGAATCGACTTAATTAAAGTTGGGCCTTGATCATCGTTTCGGCCAAAGTAAATTTGTCATTCCCGAATGTTTCTATCGGGAATCCAGTTATGTGCTATTTCGAATATAGATTCCGGCTAAGCTTGTCCTCGAATGTTTCTATCGGGGAAACATGCCGGAATGACATTGTGCTGGCCGAAACGATGACTAAAGCCTAAAGTTGATGAACTCGTAAAAAGTCGCCCGGATGGCTAAGTAAAAATTCCATATACAAGGCGTAGTGGTTTTTCAGATTTAAAATAATACATGTGGTATATTGAGAAGCTGAAAAACCGCTACA
>JAQIBZ010000506.1 GCA_027858815.1 Desulfobacteraceae bacterium | reverse complement strand
GCGGACAACCCGGATATTCTGCGCAACTGTAAATCCGATATTATTTTAACACCCCATCCCGGTGAAATGGCCCGGATGCTGAATACAACACCCAAAGATGTTCAGGAAAACCGTATTGCATATGCAAAAGAATTTGCTACAAAATACAATGTTTATCTTGTCTTGAAAGGGGCCCGCACCCTGATTGCCCTTCCGGACGGTCACATTTACATCAACCCCACCGGTAACCCGGGAATGGCGTCTGCCGGTATGGGGGATGTACTGACCGGAATAATCGCCGGTTTCATATCCCAGGGCTATTCACCGCAGACAGCCGCACACCTGGCAGTATACCTTCATGGGGATACGGCAGATAAGCTGGCTGCATCAAAAGGTCCATACGGATACATTGCCTCCGATGTAATGAACACCATTCCGGAAACCATCAGCCGGCTGACCGGTCAAAACGCTTTCCCGTCTTCACATGTTTACCGCCCTCCCTATATGGAGATTTTATGAACGTTCAACCCGGCGAACAAGCGAACGAAGAAATTGAAATAACAACTCGATCTCCGGAAGAAACCAGATCTCTTGGTGAAATCCTCGGCCGTAACATTAATCAAAAAACGACGATTTCTTTATCCGGAGATCTGGGAGCGGGAAAAACAGTTTTTGTTCAGGGTCTTGCCAGAGGTTTAGAGGTACCTTCTGATTACACCATCACAAGCCCGACGTACACTATCGTCAACGAATATCCCGGACGATTGAAACTTTTTCATGCGGATCTTTACCGAATATCCGGCGGAATATCGGGTGCTGCCGAGCTTTTTGATATTGGTTTTGAAGAATTTTATGAAGCAAACGGCGTCATTGTTGTTGAATGGGCTAACCGCTTGGCACCGGGGGAACTGAAAGAAGACCTGGCAGTTTCAATCAGCACCGTGGATGATCTCACCCGAACATTCATTTTATTTTTCTATGGACGGGGAAAAACAAATTTGATAAATCTCCTCAAAAAAACATTTGAAATATCCAACCCGGACAATCCGGAAACATAGCGAATGCACCTGGATAAAATTTTGTTGATTTTTTGCACAACATTTTAAGAGTAAGAAAATATGAGGTAAAAATGGCACTTATTGTACAAAAATACGGCGGAACCTCCGTTGGGGACTTTGACAGAATCAGAAATGTTGCCGGACGGATTGCCCGCACCTTTGATAAGGGCAACCAGGTGGTCGTCATTCTGTCCGCCATGAGTGGCGTTACGGATAAACTGATCAACACGGCGGAACAAATTACGGAATTTCCGGACAAGCGTGAAATGGATGTACTCCTGTCCACGGGTGAGCAGACAACGGTTGCGTTAATGGCTATGACCTTAAAATCAATGGGGTACAAGGCAAAATCGCTGCTGGGTTATCAGGCTGAAATCCTGACTGACAGCCAGTCGTGTTCGGCGCGTATCCTTGATATCGGCGCGACACGGCTTACGGAACTGCTTGCGGAAAATCACATAGTGATTGTCGCCGGGTTCCAGGGATGTGATGCCGCAGGAGATATCACTACTCTCGGCCGGGGAGGCTCGGACACATCTGCGGTTGCGGTTGCTTCCGGAGTCGGTGCGGACCAGTGTGAAATTTATACAGATGTTGACGGAGTGTACACGGCAGATCCGAATATCTGCAAAAAAGCCCGCAAGCTGGATCAAATTTCCTATGATGAAATGCTTGAAATGGCAAGCCTCGGCGCCAAAGTACTGCAGATACGCTCGGTAGAATTTGCCATGAAATACAATGTCCCGATCCATGTGAGATCATCATTTAATGAGGAGGTAGGAACAATGGTGGTAAGTGAAGACGCCAATATGGAAAAAGTGATTGTTTCAGGCGTAACCCATAATAAGAATGAAGCCCGAATCACTTTAAAAAAGGTTCCGGATACCCCGGGAATCGCATCACGAATTCTGTCCCCTGTTTCCGAAGCCGGCATTATTGTGGACATGATTATTCAAAATACCCGCTCCGGCCATATGACCGACCTCACATTCACCGTCGGTAAAACCGATTATAAAGCAGCCATGGACGTCTCAAAAAAAACCGCAAAAGAAATCAATGCCGAAGAAGTGCTGGGCGATGAAAACATTGCCAAGATTTCCGTTATCGGTGTGGGAATGCGAAGTCATTATGGCGTTGCAGCTAAAATGTTCACCACCCTGGCTGCAGAAAATATCAATATTCTGATGATCAGCACATCGGAAATCAGAATATCCTGTGTTATCGAAGAAAAATATACGGAACTGGCCGTGCAATCGCTGCACACCGCGTTTGGACTGGATCAGGAATAGCAAAACCAATGAAACAGTTTAACCCGGACCAGCTGATTTTAACTTTAATTCTTGCAGCCGTCATATTGTGTCTGACTGGTTACAGGCTGTTTGCGGGATAACTGTAAAAACGACATTACGGAGCCTTGCATCGCTGTTCCACAAATCACTTCTAACCGGGCCGGGCTTCTTACCCGGCACCAAAACCATTAGATTGACATGACATATTCATTTGTCGGGAAAGAATCCCGACAAATGATTTCGCCCATCAACCGTTTAGGTATAGCGGCTATGAATCATAATCGTCCTTGGCCCGATTTAACAGGACAATTCCGGCCATTTTTAATATCAAAAAAACAAATTTCTTCAAAACCACAACATATTGCGTCAAGCACGACAATCGAAAAAACAAAAACCGTTACGTATAGTTATCGACATTGTGCACAGGAGAAAAATTTTGGAATACTGTCGATTTTAGCTACTATCGATGACGATTCTTTGGAGGGAAAATCAGTGAAAATGATGTGGGTTTTCTGAATTCTGCTGGCATGATCGATTCCACCTGTTTCAATCTATCGATCTCCAAAAATCCACCGACACGCCTCCTACAACATAAAGGGCTTGTTAAAACTTGACATACAAGCTAACTCCTGAGATACATTGGGTCATGAAAAGCAATGTCTTATTCCTAAACACCCCGGCCTATAAATCGGGGCTTGTCTGTCGGGCTGGCAACCCGACCTACCGTTCTCGACGTCTTCATCAAATTATCGATTACACCCGTGTCACCGAGGTGCTTTAAATGTTTGAAAGAATCTCATTGGAACTAGAGCAAAAAGAGCTGTTTATAAAATTAGTTGAAGCAAGCAGAAATGTCCCAAGAGAAGAACGACAAAAATTTTATTTATCAAGACCGATTGGCAAATCAGCAGAAATTTTACATAAGGGTTTCCCTAATGAGAAGATTGATGCCTTTGAGGGAGATATCGAGATACTGGGTGACAATAAACTATTACGAGTTTCTGGCTATCAAGGTGTTCCCGAATTTAACGTTACTCCTATAGGGTATGATTATTATGAGTTTCTAAGGACAAGTTACTCAGAACCTATAGAAGGAATTGAGAGTGATGTAAGAAATTTTTTAAATATGGACAATTTCAGGAAAAAATATCCAAAAGCTACTCAGAAATGGATTGATGCGGAATCTCTATTGTGGAAAAGCGAAACACAGCCGCAGTATACGACGATAGGTCATTTATGCCGGGAAGCTGTTCAAGAATTTGCAGATGAAATCATAAACGTCGTAAAACCACCAAATATCAAACCTGATAAAACCAAAACAGTTGCAAGGATGAAATCTGTTTTCGAGGATAAAGAGCATCAAATCGGGACTACATTAAAGCCATTTCTTGATGCACTTATTGCATTTTGGGGAACCACAATTGACATTATTCAACGGCAAGAGCATGGAGGAAATAAAGAAGGAGAAAAGTTAGTGTGGGAAGATGCCAGAAGGGTAGTTTTCCAGACAGCAATTGTCATGTATGAAATCGAGAAAGCGATTTTTTAGTAACTAATTTAGAATAAGGGCTCAAGTCCATTCTTGGCTTAAAAATTCAGTTAAGCCTGACTTTTACCCCGGCAGGACTGTCTCCTGCTGAACGTAAAGAGATCCGTACCGGGTCTTGAATTGTGAATTAAAAATCAACAGTAGGCAACAGTGCTCGCAATTAAAATCTGCATCCCTGTGGGTTTTACAATAGCAAGTCAGCACTCCCAAAAAAGTCAGACAGGCACAAGATACGCCATAAAAATTGGCGAAATCCTGAATAATGCGTGTAAAAAAAACGAAGGTTTTATTACACTCCGGTTAAATTTTAAGGTGCATACAGAATTTCAGTAGTTTATCAGCCTAAAAACACTGTAGTTTCTCCCTCTTTAATCTCAGTGCTCTCTGTGGTAAGTTTTATTTTTTTACAAATCCATCAATGCAGCGCCGATTTCGTCGGCCACCCTCCTGGCCGCTTCAGCCGGGTCCTTCGCATCCCGTATGGGGCGACCGATAACCAGATAATCGGACCCGTTTTTTACCGCATCCGCCGGCGTAACAATGCGCCGCTGATCATCATTGCCAACCTGCCATGCCGGACGAATTCCCGGGGTGACCGCACAAAAATCTTTTCCAAACGTTTCTTTAATCATCTTCACTTCATGACCGGAACAGACAACACCCGCACAACCGGCAGCGTTGGCCATTTGAGCTCGTTTTCGCACAAGCGCTGCCATATCCGACGAAAGCGAATCTTTGAATCCGGCTTCGGCAATTTCTTCCGAAGAAGTACTGGTCAAAACAGTCACACCAAGCACCCCGACCGCACTGCCCCCGCCCGCCACTGCTGCCTCAAGCATCCGGGATGATTCGCCACAATGAACGGTGGCAAATTTAACCCCTAAATCAGCCACCCGGCCCATTGCCCGCTCGACCGTCATGGGGATATCATGAAGCTTTAAATCCAGAAAGATTTCCGCACTGCCGGCCGATTGAATCATCCGGATAATTTCCGGACCAGCCTGGATAAACAATTCCAATCCCACCTTGAACAACCCTACACAATCGGAGAGAAGATCAACATACCGTGCAGCGTCCTTAACCGTTGGTACATCAAGGGGGAATATTATATAATCTCGGGGTGCTTTCATTTATTCTCCTGTTTTTATCATTTTTATTTTCTATAACTTAAAAAATATTCCGTATAAAGATTTTTCTACAAAAAGAATAAAGACCTCTTAAAACAGCTGGCACCCACCACCTGATTTATACCAATTATTTGTACCCGTTCACGGGGTCGTAATTATCAGTTTTTCGTAAATCACTGATCTGTAACCGTTTACAGGGTGCCGCAGATGCGAGGCGCCGGGCACGAAGACGTACTCGTCGTACTTCAAG
>JAQIBZ010000498.1 GCA_027858815.1 Desulfobacteraceae bacterium | reverse complement strand
TCCCCAAACAGCCCCCCAGCATCCGCCTGGCAGAATCACTGACCCACCCGGAAGACCTTGAGATTTGTCACACTTGTTTTAAGCAGCTGAAATACCAGAATAAAAAATTTCAGATCGATTATCGAATGATCCGGCCTGACGGCCGAATCATATGGGTACATATGGACGTGACGGTGATTAAAGATAGGGTCAACCGGCCGGTTTCAATATTCGGTATTATTCAGGACATTACCGACAGAAAAGAAACGGAACAGGCTTTAAGAGAAAGCAAAAAACTGTATCGGAGCGTTGTTGAAAATACCTATGAAATTATCAGCATTGTTCAGGACAAGGTAATTCGTTATGTCAATCCGGCCATGGAACGAATAATCGGGTATACGCCGGATGAAATGATCGGCACAGAATTTTCAAAGTTCATATTGCATGAAGATCAAAAAAAAGCACTAGATACTTATCACAAAATCACCCCTGATTCACCGTTTCAGGAAGTTTATTCAAGCCGACTGAAGCATAAAAACGGATCCATCATTGTTTGTGAAATAACCGCCGGCCCGATTGCTTATGAGGGTAAACCCGCCAGCCTGATGACCGCCCGAAATATTACCGACCGGATTAAATTTGAAAAAGACAAGGACCGACTCCTGAGACGATTTCAGCGAAAAGCCCTTGAAATGGAATCATTGTTTAATGCCACCCGAATGCTTTTGGAAGAAAATGCGTTTGAACCCATTGCCCGGCATTTGTTTGATACCTGCCGCCGACTGACCGGGGGGAAATACGGATATGTTTCTCTGTTAAATGAAAACGGAAGCAAAAGCGAAGTTCAATTTTTAGAAACCGACGACTGGCAGGGCGGGGTTAAAGCGAAATTACCCATGCCAGTTCAGGGAATGTGGGAAGCAGCCTGCCGTCAGGATCAATCGATTGTAGAAAATGACTTTAAAAAAAGCAGATGGGCAAAAAATCTTCCCGAAGGACATATACCACTTGAAAATATCCTTATCATCCGCTTGGCGATAGACGGCAAACCTGCCGGACTCATGGGAATCGCCAACAAACCCGGTGATTTTACAAAAAATGATGCCAATATTGTCCATACTCTGGGAGTACTGGCTTAGATATCCCTTAAAAATGACCGGATGCAATAAGCATTACACGATAGTGAAAAATCCCTGCGCCAGGCCCAAAAAATGGAAGCTATCGGAACCTTAGCCGGGGGGATTGCCCATGATTTTAATAATATTTTATCCGCCATACTTGGTTTTACGGAGCTGTCTCTGGATGAAACGGAAACCGATTCGTCCATCCATGCCAACCTCCAGGAAGTCTTAAGGGCCGGCTTACGTGCCAAAGACCTCGTAAATCAGATTTTAACCTTTGCCCGGCAGTCGGAAATAAAAGTCAAACCGATCCAGGTCAGCAAGGTTGCAAAGGAGGTCTTAAAACTGATCCGGGCATCCATCCCTGCGTCCATTAAAATTGTTGAGCATATCAAAACTGACACAATGATTATGGCTGACCCGACCCAGATTCATCAAATAATGATGAACCTGTGCACCAATGCCGCCTATGCCATGAAAACCAACGGCGGCACTCTAATGATAATGATAGAAGAGGTCATGCTGGATGGAAAGTTTGCCGCAGTCACCAAGGGGGTCATGCCCGGTATTCATATCCGGATAACAGTTACGGATACCGGTGAAGGGATATCTCCGGATGTGATGGACATGATATTTGAACCCTATTATACGACCAAACCCTTTGGAGAAGGTACAGGATTGGGTCTTTCATTGATTCACGGTATTGTCAGAGAACACGGGGGAGCAATTACGGTAAACAGCGAAAAAACAAAAGGGAGCAGCTTTAAAATTTATTTGCCGGTCATCCGGGGAAAAACAGAAAAAGAAATAATAAAAAAGAAGATCATACCGGTGGGCAGCGAACGAATTTTATTCGTGGATGATGAACTTCAGTTAGTGAAGTTGGGGGGGAGAATGCTGGAATCTTTAGGGTACCGGGTTTCGGGACGGACCAGTAGCATTGAAGCGCTGCAGGTATTTAAAGCCATGCCGGATAAATATGACCTGGTCATCACAGATATGTCCATGCCGAATATGACTGGTGATCAATTGGCAAAGAGGGTGATGGAAATAAAACCGGATTATTCCGGTGGTTATATGTACCGGTTACAGCCCCATCATGTCCACTGATCGGGCAAGAGCCATGGGTGTTAAAGAGTTGCTAATAAAACCGTTTGACAAAGACGACCTGGCAAAATGCGTTAGAAAAGCCATGAATAATAGCCGGACATAAAAAATGAGACTCGGTTGCCAATCTTGAAAAGTGTTTAACGGAACCCCGTCACAAAAGGTGTAGCCGGATTCAACGGAACATAAACCTTATTGCTTCACTGGGTAGCTGCTATACTCAATGGGACAATCTGAAGTGCTAAAATAAGAATGCGGGCAATCTGGATATTTTATTAATACATGCAAAAACAAGCGGTTCAATGAAATTGAGGGATAAAATTATGAAAATCGCCTTAATATCAGTACTATGTATAATAGGATTTGTTTTTCCGGTTATGGCAGATGAGAAGGAAACGGTTGCAAATTTGTTAAAGGAAAGAACCGAGGCTGTTGTAAAGGTTCTTCAGAAAAATGATATTGATGAACAAGTGAAGAAAAGCCTGATTATGAATATCATCGTGCCGATCTTCGATTTTCAGCTCATCGCCAAACTGACACTGGGTAAAGCCAACTGGGGCAAGTTGAGCGAAAAACAGCAAAAAGTTTTTGTTGATCTGCTTGTAGATCGATTGCAAAATTTAATTTTTGATAAAAGTGAATTATTTTACTGCATGGAAATTTCTTTCAAACCGGCGGTTGTCCATGGCAATAAGGTATATGTTCCGATTAACATTGAAACAAAAGACACGCCTTTAGAAATGTTATATAAGTTTTATTCCTCCGACGAAGGCTGGAAGTCCTATGATGTCGAGGTTAACGGCGTCAGCCTGATCAAAAGCTATCAGGTCCAGTTTTCAGAAATTTTAAAAAGCGGTAATGCGGAAGACCTGCTTGCGAGATTGAGAAAACCTGTGGAAGAATAATAATTCAGCGAGTCCCTTTCAATTTGGCTAATCGCTTGCCATCCACCCGATCAAATGAAACCGAAATTGCAGTTTTTTCATAGAAAATATCACATTCATCGGGGCAAATTATTACAAAAAAGCTCCAATTATTATTTTCAGTCTAAACATTCCGGATAAATCGCAAAGTTGTCGATTTGGCTCAAAGTGACAGTAATGCGAAATTCTTCAAAAGTGCAGAATATCGATAACCTGGCACGGCCTGAATTTTCATGATGAACACACATTCTGGGGCTGGAAGGAATGCCCAGAACTTGTGATTTCTGCAAGGCATCGCAGGTTCATAAAAACATAAGAGAATAATACATGAAGTATATTGAGAGGCTGAAAAATCGCTACAAGGCCGGAGATGGTAATTTTTACGACGCCATATACGTTCGATGTTTGACGTTCATTTCCTTACCCCCGATACCGTATCAATCCTTCCTGGGCCGTCGAAGCCACCAACACCCCGTCTCTGGTATAGATACTGCCGTGATTTAAGCCTCGGGCTTTGCTGGCATTGGGACTGTGAATAACATAGAGAAGCCAGTCATCCATTCGGAAATCCCGGTGAAACCACATGGCGTGATCCAGGCTGGCAACCTGCATTTTCGGATCCCAGAAGGTTTTTGCATGCGGCCGCAGGGATGTGGAAACCAGTCCGAAATCCGAAGCATAGGCCAGCATGTATTTATGTACAGACAGGTCATCCGGCATTTTATGAATGGTTTTAAACCAGACATACCGGTCCGGGGATTCTTTTTTAGGTGCAAACGGATTCATGGGATTGACCGGCCGGATTTCAATGGGCTTTGTGCACAAAAATTTGTTGCGGATGGATTCGGGGATTTTGTCGCTGATTTGTTGTGCCATTTCAACCTCTGACATAAGGCCGTCGGGCCCTTTGACATCCGGCATGGTGTTCTGGTGTTCAAAGCCCTCTTCATTGACCTGAAAAGATGCGGACATGGACAAAACAGCCCTTCCTTTCTGGATAGCAACGATACGTCGTGTGGTAAAGCTTTTGCCGTCCCGGATACAGTCCACTTCATATACGATGGGCTTTTTCGGGTCTCCGGGTCTCATAAAATAAGCATGGATGCTGTGGGCGCTCCGGTCTTCACCCACGGTTTGAGTGGCGGCCGACAATGCCTGTCCCAACACCTGCCCGCCGAAAACATTTCCAAATCCTAAGTCCTGTGAATTCCCTCTGAAAATATTTTCTTCAATTTTTTCAAGTTTCAAAAGCGCAAGCAACTCATCTAATACATTGTCAATCGAGGTGCACTGATCCATTATGTATCCTTTGTCAAAAAAAATAGGTGGCCGTTATTTGATGTTTTGAGGCAGAATACCATACACATTCGATGAAGACAAGCATGCCGGTGATTCCTCCAGGGTAAATTTGTTCTGACCGAAAAGCCCATTAACCATGGGCCTGTTGACGCATTGACGGTCGGCACGGTGGCCGACCCTACGATGCGTGTTGCCGTGGGGCGGGCCACCGTGCCCGCCAGTCAAATTGAATAGAACAAATTTACCGTGGACATTTTGCTTTGAGTTTGATATTTGAATAATTATAAATTATTTTAGCTGCTTTATCATTAAATTTATATTTCACATGAAGGTGTTTTCATAGATAATGGTCCCCATGTTAATACGTTGAATTCTGATTCATCATCGTTGTTAACCGCTACTTCACTTAACCTAAACGGCATAGATTTTTTTAATGGGATCAAAAAAAAACCGCTCCCAGATTCAAATCCTGCAAGACCAGACCATCCAGATATTAAAAGAAACAGGATTATATACTTATCACAGCTTTAATGTGACCAAAGCATTCCTGCCGCTTGTCGGATTTCTGGCTGGTCGCGAAAATGTAACTGTCGAACAACTGTCCAACGTTCTAGACAAAATCTTTGCCACTTTATACGAACATCCCCTTACCCGGCACAGCAAATCCATTACCAAATTTCTGAGACACAAAAATATCCTTCCCAACGAAAAATCCACAGACAAACTTATCCGTTATGTGGTGGAACAAATTCTTTTAAGAAGCCCGGTCAAAGTACCGGAAGTGGTTGTCAACGAATTCTGGTCATTTTTTGATGAACTTTTCAGTGAACCGGAACTCAAAGGCCTGGCTGAACTGAACCTGGATATCATCAGAATTATTCTCAGATGCTATGAACCCCTGATTGTTGAAATAATTAATCTTCTGAAGAAAACCAAACGGCTGAATAAGACCATTGTCAATGACCTGGTAAAACGCGTGAGTGTTGTTCGCGGAGACCTGGTGATTATAAGGCGTCAGATAAAAGCCCTGCGTCATATCAAGCCCTTTTTCCAGACAGATCCCAAAGATTTCAAAGCACAGGCACAGATTGTTGTAAATATGGTGCATGAATTCGGACCATTTTTCATCAAAATGGCCCAGGTGGCTGCGGCAAACGCAGATTTTCTGCCCGAAGAAATTGCCAAAGAACTGCTGGTGTTTCAGGAAGATGTGCCCCCTATGGCACCAGAGGAAGTATATGCGGCATTTGAGGAAAGTTTAGGAAAAAAACCCCATGAATGCTATTTTGATTTTGATGTTGAAAAGCCATTAAAATCCGGTTCCATCGGGTCTGTGTATCTGGCAAAAAAACCGATTATCAGAAACGGCAGAGAAGAGCTCAAACCGATTATTGTTAAAATTGCCCGCAATGGTTTAGACCGGGAATTTTTACTGGGCAGAACGGTCATCGGAGTGGCAATTATCAGCAGTCATTACTGGGCACCGCACTCTAAGCTGGCCCCTTTTCTGGAAGCCATCCAGCAGCAGTCTGATGAGTTTGTGACCGGTTTTCAAAGGGAACTCAATTTTGAACAGGAAGCTCAAAGCCAGAAACGCTTTGAGGAAAGAAGCAAAGATTCTCTTGTCTGGAATGTGCCCGAGGTATTTTCCGCATCCAACCGCATCATTGAAATGGAATATATCGAAGACGCCACCAACATTGCCCAGATTTTAAATTTTATTCCGAAAAAAAAGCGCAATAAGAACGCCCGCCAGATCGCTTCCCGTTTTTTATATACTATTTTGCTGCATACGTTTGTTTATCAAGAATTTCATGGCGATCTTCACCCGGGCAATGTGCTGTTCAACGCAAACGGGGATATGTATTTTGTGGACTGGGGCAATTGTGTTGATCTGCAGGGGAAATGGAAACCGCTATGGGACTATATTGCCGGTGCGCTTATGGCAGACGTAGAGCTGTTAACCACCGCATTGATCAACATCAGCTCAAACCCGGAGCAGAACCGGAAGCGGGAGGCGGAAATCAGGTCTACCCTGTCCCGAACATTACAAAAGAAAAAAATAACCCCGCTGACCCGAACATTCGTGTTTCAACTCCGTCGGGAAGGCATCGCAGGGATGCACCGGCGACTTCAGGTGGTCCTGCATCTGATGTCCAACACCCAGCACCTGGGACTGGTTGTTAAGAGTGAATATCTCCATTTATCCAGATCCATTGCTGCGATTGTAGGCACTTATCTCAACCTGTACAAGGGAATCCCCAGAATCGTTTTGTGTGTAGATTCCATCCGAACCTTCACCCAACTCCCTGTGTCTTTAGTTCTGGACAAGGTTGCGGACAAACAATCCGCCCAGTACATACAGCTCCTGCACAAACTGCCCCTTCTCACGGGATTTAAAAACCCCTCGCCCATTTACATGGACAATCACCTGGATACGCCATCAACTTATCTGCCCGCACCCATGGAAATGGCCGGATAAACCATCAACAGGGTATAACTTAAATTTTATTTTCATTGTGTTGATTAATCGGCAATCATGATTAATTTATTTTCAATTGAATGAAAAATGCGATTTACAATGCCCGAAACATCCATATTACCAATTAAATAAGGAAAAACCATGAAAGTTACCGCTTTATTTTTCATATTTATCGGCATCTATTTTTTCCTGCAGCTATACCTGCTGCCCAAACTGGGGATATCCACCTGAATGCGGAGATCCTGTCAGGTGACAGATAAAAAGGCTCCCGATACAGTAATCATTTCTGAAGATATTCCGGAAAAACACACATAGAAACCAGATTCAGCAACAATGCTTCATTGTGATATTATCATGACAAAGGAGAAAATAATGGCTAATCCTGAAGAAATGTTCCAGTGCCAGACAGTTAATTGTGGTTGTATATATGATCCGGATCGGGGAAACCGCAAAAGCAAAATTGCCAAAGGAACAAAATTTGAAGAGATAGCTGAGGATTGGAAATGTCCGGTATGCGGCGCCGGAAAAAAATGTTTCCGCCCTTTAGGCGGCCCGGGCTCCACAGTTGCCGACGGCTGCTGAAGTATTCTGATCCATCTTGGATCTGGCAGATACCGGTTTTATCAAAGCGTCTGTCAGGTAAAACTCTGCTGAAGTTCTAAAAAAACATATTATCTCAAATGGTTGCTTTTGGAACGTTTGAAAAATAACGCGGCAAAAAGGAAAATGAGAATAGCCACATTCAGGGTCAGGGCCACCCTGAATGTCGTTTTGGGAATCCGGACGTATTCGATTTCGGAAACCGGTTCCACAACTTCTGGTTCCGCCTGCTCCGGTTTTTTTTCCACAACCACAGGGGCCGGCGGATTAATCAGAATCTCCATCAGTCCTTTGGAAAGCAGAAGGCGTGCCTGCTTATCCCGCTCCTTGCTGCTGACACTTCCAAGAACAACTGCTATCGCCCGCACACCTTTTTTTTGGGCAGTGGCGGATATGGAAAAACCGGCCGCACGGAAATAACCGGTTTTAAATCCGTCACACCCGGCAAAATCCTTGAGCAGATGGTTATGAGTTCTCATAATAAACGGCTCAGGCGCATCCAGGCGAAACTCACGAACCTTTGTGGATGTATATTTCATCGCTTCCGGATATCTTAACAGTTCACGGCTGAGCGTTGCCATATCCCGGGCAGTGGTTACATCCGGCGGATTTTTCCCTGACGGCGGCAGTCCATGCACTGAATGGAATACCGTGTTATCCATACCGATTTTTTGGGCTTTTTTATTCATCAAATCAACAAAGACTTCCATGCTGCCGGTATAATGCACTGCAAGTGCCAGGGCCGCATCATTGGCAGACTGAATCATCATCGCATAAATCAGCTCTTCAACCGGAAACACTTCCTTTTCCTTTAAATACACCTGGGAACCGCCCATGCGGGATACCCTGGCTGAAACAGTGACCGGTTCATCTAAAGAAAGATGCTGTGCCCGGACGGCATCAAGGATGATCAGGAGATTCATCAGCTTAATCATACTGGCCGGATATCCTTTGACATCCGCATGGTCTTCTTCAATCACATGGCCGGTATTCGCATCAATCACGATAGCGCCCAGGTAGGGGGTTTTGGATACTTTCTTTAATCCGAATGCCGGTGAAACGGAACAAATAAAAACGATCATGGTCATTACGCTGACCCAAACCCCAAATGCTGATTTTCCCATATATTTTTAGCCTTTAGAATAATCCGGTTCATTCTTAAATTGAACATTTTAAATGGGCGAGTATATCGATATTTTTTTTCATGTGTCAAGAAACAGATTAAAAGCCCCAGGGTAAATTTGTTCGACCGCACAGCCCATTGCACAGCCCATTAACCCTGGGCCTGTTGACGCATTGACGGTCGGCACGGTGGCCGACCCTACGATGCCTGTTGACGCCTTGATCGTCGTACTTCAAGTGCCCAGGAACAAAGCAGA
>JAQIBZ010000477.1 GCA_027858815.1 Desulfobacteraceae bacterium | reverse complement strand
CGTCGCTGGAATAGAGGCCCGGATAAGTTGTATTGCTTCTTTGATCACCGGCTGAATTTTGAGGGGTTTGAGATCCTGTTCAGCCTGCCGGGTGAATGTGAGAATCTGTTTTACCAGGTCTTTGGCCCGTATGCCGGCTTTAAAAACCTGATTCATGTTGTTCTGCGCAGGGTTGTCATCAGACAGATCCATCAAGGCGATTTCCGTATAGCCTAAAATCGCTGAAAGGATATTGTTAAAATCATGGGCAATGCCGCCGGCCAGTGTGCCGATTGCTTCCATTTTCTGGGCCTGGCGCAATCGGGCTTCCATTTTCCATTTTCCGGTGATATTTCGGGCAATGCCCTGAATAGCAAAGGGCTTTCCTTGTTTATAGATAACTGAGCTTTTTGTTTCTACATCGACCTTGTGGCCATTTTTGTGATTTAATATGAATATGGAAACCCCTTTTTGCTGGCCGGTTTTCTGAAGCTCTTTAAGAACTTCCGCTGCGACGGGAAACTGGTCTTTGCTGATAATGGTGCTGATTTTTAAGGATGCCAGTTCTTTTCGGGTATACCCCATCATTTTTAATGCGGCTTCATTCCCATCAATAAAGTTTCCATTAAAATCGTGGATAAAAACGCAGTCCAGGGACCGCTCGAAAAGGGCCTGGTAGCGAGCTTCGCTTTCCTGCATTTTTTCTTCAGCTTGTTTACGTTCTGATATATCCCGTGCAATCCCCCGGAATCCCAATTTATGGCCATCCGCGTCTTTGAATAATGAGACGGATGTATCGAGGTGACGCTTGGAACCGTTTTTCTGGATGACTTCCCAGTCAAACCCTTTAAATGCTTTTTCCGTTGTAAATACCCTGTTAAATGTATCAAATACTTTTTTGGCATTCTTTGAATCCATGAATTCCCGGTTATTCATTCCGGCCAGTTCTGAGCGGGAATACCCCAGAATCTGGCATAAAGAATCGTTAAAAAAGGTCAGGGTTCCTTTGAGATCAACTTCAAAATAGCCGTCTTCAATTTCGTCGAGTATGGTCCTGTATTTTTTTTCGCTCTCAAGCAGCTCTTTTTCAGTCTGTCGGCGGTTCTTTTCTTCTTTCAAAAGTGTGCGGGTCTGCAAAATATAATATGAAAATATTCCGGTCACTGCCATCAGCAGGGCAACGATAAATAATAATCTGTTTCTGAACCCGGTCATGGTGGACAAAACTTCATTTTCAGGGGTTGCCACAACAATCGACCAGAATGTATTGCCTAATTGTATCGGGCAATACGTAGCGTGTTTTGTAATTTTTTCAATATTTTCTTCGCGGAGTATGTCGTATGTATAGGTCGTTGTTCCTTGTTTTCCTTTGATCATTTCTTTTGCCATTGAAATAACGGAAGGGAATTTGCCGGATGTTTCAAAAATTGTTTCCCCGACATGCCCGGGCACCGGGCAATAGAGTTCGACCCCTTTTTGGCTGATCACCTTGGCATTGCCGTTTGCACCGATTCTGATATTTTTTAAAAATTCCTCGGCCAGATTATCGAAAGGGATCAGAACGCATAGAGACCCGTTGAATTTGCCATTATCAAAAACAGGCACGTGATAGGCAACTGTCGAATAGCCCTGTACTGCCTGAAAAACATCACTGATCACCGGTTTTTTTGTATTAATGATGGTCTGGATATGTTCCTGGTAAGAGATGTCTGCACCGATGGCTTGTTTGTTGAAAGGGACAGTATAGAGGATGTGACCATCCGCACTGACCCGTGTGATTGCGCGGAGTTCATCTGAATGCGTTTCATAGTAAGCTTCAATCAGATCTTTGCCCTGCTTGGTTAAAGAAGAGATATAGGAGATTTTAGCGAGGTAGGAAAGGTCCAGAAAGTAAGAGTGGAAATTTGTTTCAATGCTTTTTGCTGCTTGTTTTGCCAGGAGCATTTGCTGGGAATTAAAATCAGTGATGGTTTTGTTTTTTACCGTATGATAAACGGAAATGAACATAATCCCGGATAAAAGGATCATGATAGAAAGCAGAATATATCTTTTTTTAAACTTCACCATACCATCTGTCTGAGTGCCCAATAAATTTGCGGCTGGGTGTTGAAATCACCCGAAAGCCGTTTACTTGAATTTTATTATACAGAATATCACAAACCATTCAACTCTAAACTCGATCCGGTTTTCTGGTCAGCAGAATAATTTTATGTATAAACTTGATGCTCTCGTAAAAAGTATCCAGATGGCTAAGATAAAAGTTCCACCAATACCATAAAATATGGCAAGGCGTAGTGATTTTTCAGACAAGAAATGATACATGTAGTATATTGAGTGGCTGAAAAATTGCTACAACGCAGTAGATGGGACTTTTTGCGACGCCATCAAACTTGGAAAGTTGGGTCTTTTGACGTCGAACGTTAATCGATTAATGTGGCAGGCGGTTTTGGATTTGAGGATTTTTTTTTGCACAGAAATGGAAAAGGTGGCATCGCAGGTCCATCAAATTCGGACAGGGATTGGTGTGTGAATTGTATGTATAACAAGCAGGCGCAAGGGGAAAAGGAAGAGGATATTTTTAAAATCTGCGCTTTTCTAATAAAAATTATAGATGGAAAAAGTGTTTTATGTCAATATAATATTCACTGATAAAGCAATATGTCTTTCTGTAACTATTTATAATCAAGATATAAATAAACAACTGAATGAAATATAATTATGAACGATTTCTGGAATAAGCACTCCGAGCATTATCTTGAGATGGCGTTTCGGACCGACCGGTGTGAAATTATCACAAAACCGGATGGCTATGGAAAAAACACGGGCGAATGCGGAGATACCATTGAAATATTTTTAACCGTTAGCAATGACCGGATTCAATGGGTTTCATTTGCCACGGACGGGTGCATGAATACACGGGCCTGTGCTAATACGGTTGCTGAGATGACTGAAAAAAAGACATTAGATAATGCCTGGAAGGTCACGACAGAAGATGTGATTGCATATCTGCAAACATTGCCGGAAGATTCCTTCCATTGTGCTGAGCTGGCAGTGGGTGCACTTTATCAGGCACTAACCAATGCCCGGATAAATCAAAAAGATTCATGGAAGAAACTGTATCAAAAAATTACTTAAACGCTCGGGCGGTTTTTTCATAAACATTTTTTTTGATCAATTTTGTTATAAAATATCGGACATATAGCATGAATAAAAAAGATAACATCACACTGATTGGTATGCCCGGGGCCGGGAAAAGCACCATCGGCATTATCCTGGCAAAATACCTGTCATATGGTTTTCTTGATACGGATGTCCTGATTCAGATCAACCATCAGAAATCCCTTCAGCAGATTATGGATGAAAGTAATTATCTGAATTTAAGAACGGTTGAGGAAAATGAGATTCGGAAGATCAATATTGAAAAGCATGTCATTGCCACCGGCGGCAGCGCGGTTTACAGCGAAAAAGCAATGGAGCACCTTCAAAGTATATCGACCGTTATTTTCTTAAAGGTGGCGTATTCGGCGCTTAAAAAAAGAATCCATAATTTTAAAACCCGGGGGATTGCCAAGTCTGATACGCAGTCATTTCGACAATTATTTGATGAACGTCAGATATTGTACAATAAATATAGTGACGTGATTATAGAATGCGACGCAATGGATCAGGAAGAAATTGCGGAAATCATATCCAAGAGATACTTGGCGATGAATCAGCGGGGCATATAATATCTTCTCAGGTTTTTTTGCCTGAAAAATCAGGAAAGACCTGATTTACAATTCATCTGCTTCAAGTTAATAATTAAAAAATAGTACCCGTTCACGGGGTCGTAATTATCAGTTTTTCGTAAATCACTGATCTGTAACCGTTTACAGGGTGCCGCAGATGCGAGGCGCCGGGCACGAAGACGTACTCGTCGTACTTCAAGTG
>JAQIBZ010000323.1 GCA_027858815.1 Desulfobacteraceae bacterium | reverse complement strand
CGGGCAATGATCATTCATCTATGGATGACAGTTGCCCGTCATCTCTTGCGACCTACCCGGGAGCTTGGACGGGCCGCCCTCAGACACTCCCCTATTTGGTCTTGCACCGGGTGGGGTTTACCAAGCTTTCCCGGTCACCCGGAAAACTGGTGCGCTCTTACCGCACCGTTTCACCCTTACCGGGTATAACAAGCAACCCAAAAGCTGCTTACAATACCAGGCGGTCTATTCTCTGCTGCACTTTCCTTCATGTTGCCATGACTCCATGTTATGGAGCACCCTGCCCTTTGGTGTTCGGACTTTCCTCCGGCAAGGGATACGGGGAAAACCAATATACCCGGACTGCGCTGGATTTTGGTTCGTATTCAAGGCGCATCAAAGTGAGCATATCAGGATATATGACCTTTGATGCAACAAAGAATATGGGCCAAAAGACAAACAAGATGGGTATATTCGTTTTTCCCGCATCCCTAAATACCGGCGATCATCTTTACCGCACCAACCGCTAATAGTTACCTAATTTTGTTTATTGTATAACATAAAGCATCCGATGACAATGAGGACAGGTTTTCATCTCATTTTCACGATGTAATTCATTATACATCTGCGGAGGAATATTCATATTGCATCCCATGCAGATACAATCTTTTACCTGGACAATGGCAATGTCCCGGGCATAAGATTTAATTAATTCATACTGTTTGATCAGTTCAGGATCAATCGTTGCGGCAACCTCATCCCTTTGAACCAGCAATGCATCCAGGGAACGGCGCTCGGAATCCGCATCTGACTCAAACACAACTTTCTGTTCATTCACCTCGGCCTCTTCTGACATAAATTCTTCTTCTTTTTCTTTGACCTCTTTTTCCACAGCATCAATTTCATCCAGGCATGCAATGGTTTGATCTTCTATGCGAGAATTGGCTTTTTTAATCTCTTCGATTTCCTTAAGTAGCGCCTGATATTCCTTATTCGTTGTCACCGCATGCAACTGTTCCTCACGCTTTTTAATCCGCGCTGAATTGGCCTCAATCTCAGCATCATAGGATCGATAAACTTTCTTTAGTTCAGACAAACTTTCCTTTTTAATAGTAATTGCACCTTCAAATTCTTTCAAACCTGATGAAATCTGATCGATTTTGGCCGGCAATTCATCCAGGCACCTTTGGACCTGCGTTACTTCTGCTTCTTTTTGCTGCAACTCGATCAGTAATTCAATTTGATCTCTCGTGATTTTATTCATAGTTAAATCCAAAAATTTTAATCAGCTGATTAATATCATCACATTCAATTTCTAAAAAAACAAATGTCACTATTGTCTCGTCACCGATAAAATGTCGTAAGATTACGCCGTATTTTTTTGTGCCTGCAAGGCAAGACTTGTGGAGCATAGTGGGCTACGCGACTCAAGTCGTTACGATGCAGGCGCGAAAAAAGACAAGTAATATACGCCATTTCTGAGTTGACGAGACAATCTAACGTTTCAATTAAAAATATTGAAACGGATCTTCTTCCTCTTTCAAAGCCTCGACACAAATATCGAGCCCTTTTTCTTTTATCTGTTCATTAAGACGGTCGGCAATCAAATCAATCATTATTGCTTCTGAGGCAAAATGCCCGACATCAATTAAGCCGCGATGGTTCATTTGAGCATCTTTCGCATCATGAAATTTCAGATCACCGGAAATATACACATCCGCATTCGTTGCAAAAAACTGTTTCATCAACCCGGAACCGCTTCCTGTGCATACAGCAACTTTACGGACTGTCATATCCAACAGACCGGACACTTTCAAAGCAGAAAGTCCGAACTCCGATTTTATTTTCTCTGAAAATGACGCTAAACTGATTGGGGTTTCAAGTTCTCCGATACGCCCGAGTCCATGAGGGCTCACACCAGGCTGCAACGGATCAGCAGTATCTGAAACGAGTAAAGATAAATTTCTAAGTCCAATTTTCTCAGCAAAAAAATCATTTAATCCGCCTTTAACACTGTCCAGATTAGTATGGGCTGAAAAAACCGCCAGGCGATGGCGGACAGACAAGTCAATGATTTTACCCAGCGGGGTGTCCAGAATCAAATTTTTTAAAGGCTTAAATATCAATGGATGATGTGTAATCAACAGATCTGCATTCTTCTTACATGCAGATTCTATAACCGATGGCGATGGGTCCAGTGCAACAAGCACTTTTTTTACCAGCCAGCTTTGATCACCGATTTGCAGCCCGGAATTATCCCAATCTTCAGCAAGGTTGCCGGGGGCAATGTCTTCCATCAAGCCAATGATGTCCTTAACGTCAGCCATAACTATCGTCCATCTTCAGTCAATGCACATAAAAAAGGCGCGGAGTTCACTCTCCACGCCTGCACCAGTCTTACTATAACTTGTTGTTTGCTTTATATAAATCATCGCAATAATATGGGCCCACCTGGGTTCGAACCAGGGACCGACCGGTTATGAGCCGGTGGCTCTGCCAACTGAGCTATGGGCCCGCAATTATGATTTTGGTAAGCTATAATTTCTATCTTTTTCATTAATACTTTGTCAAGTGCTATGTTGATTTTATGAATCAATAAAATGTTTCAGTTTTCGACTCCGGGTGGGATGCCGCAGTTTTCTCAGCGCCTTTGCCTCAATCTGTCGAATTCGTTCACGGGTAACGGCAAAATCACTGCCCACTTCTTCTAAGGTATGATCCGCTTTTTCACCGATACCAAAGCGCATACGCAAGACTTTTTCCTCACGAGGCGTCAATGTTGCAAGTACTTTCCGGGTTTGTTCGGATAAATTAAGGCTGATGGCTGCTTCCGAAGGAATCATAAATGCTTTGTCTTCAATAAAATCTCCCAGATGACTATCATCTTCCTCTCCAATGGGTGTTTCAAGAGAGATCGGTTCCCGGGCAATCTTCAGCACTTTTCTGACCTTATCCAGCGGAACTTCCATTTTTTCGGCAATCTCTTCAGGCGTTGGCTCACGGCCAAGTTCCTGTACCAGATATCGTGATGTCCGAATCAGCTTATTGATCGTTTCTATCATATGAACAGGGATGCGGATGGTTCGTGCCTGATCGGCGATGGCACGGGTAATGGCCTGACGAATCCACCAGGTTGCATATGTACTGAATTTATATCCGCGGCGATATTCAAATTTATCTACCGCTTTCATCAAACCGATATTTCCTTCCTGGATTAAATCAAGAAACTGAAGGCCGCGATTGGTATATTTTTTTGCTATACTGACCACAAGACGCAGGTTGGCTTGAACGAGTTCCCCTTTTGCCAGTTTTGCCATAAACCGGCCGTCTTCAATGTTTGAAATAACCCGCTTAAGCATTCGTGTATCTGCTTTCAGCTCCATTTCACGCTGTTCAAGCTGGGTATGGAAGATCTTCAGATCATTAAAAATGTTTACGATTTCTTTCTTTTTCGAATCACAGCGTGTACTTGCCCATTGAACAAATTTCTTCTCACTGGTATCGAGTTTCTCTCGGACATCGGCAACCGGTGCATCAAAAATTGAAGCGCACTTGGTGAACACCTTATTTGTAGTATCAAACCACTCCACCTGCTCAATAATCATTCCTTCAATGCCGTCGATCACATTGCTCTCAAGGCGCCATTCTTTAAAAAATTCGAATATTTTTCGATTGCGTCGCCTGACGGAACGTTTGGCACGACGACGTTCCTCTGCATCCATTTGCTCTGATGAAAAAAGGTTCTCTCGCAAGTCCTGATTTTCTTCATCAATATCTTTAATGGCATCAATCATCTCCAGAAATTTTTCAATCTGGATGGATTCATCAACAATTGTGTCGCCTTCATCAATATCACGCAATACATGCTTCGGCCGAAGCGTTCCGGCCGCAATCTGATCACCGAGATTGATAATACTGTCAACCCCGAGGGTCGTCTCAAGCATGGCTCTTAAAACTTCCTGTTCACCGGCTTCAATTTTCTTGGCGATAACGATTTCACCCTCACGGGATAACAATGTCACCATCCCCATTTCACGCAAATACATTTTCACCGGATCAGTCACCGTACCATACGTTGATAGTGAATCGATTTCCGTGGTTTCAGAAAGCTTGCCTTCATCATCTTTCTTTTCCGCTGCTTTTATTTTCTTTTTCTTTTCTACCACCTCAATATCACGATCATCAAACCATAGCAGCGTTTCATCGATCTGGTCAGCCGTCATCATCTCATCAGGAAGCCCCTTGGTAATCTGGGCAATTGTCAAATACCCCTGCTTCTTCCCTTTGGTGACAAGTTTATCCATAACTTTCTGCTGGATAATTTCGGGGTCAACCTTCTTTTTTACAGATTTTTTAGCAGGTGTTTTAGTAGGCTTTTTGGCCATAAATTCGTGCCTCCTGGATACAAAGATATTTTATATAAAAGATAACCATTTAATTGTTTTACCGTAAACGGTTTACCGATTGTTCCTGTTTTTTTCGTAAAAGGTCAAACAACAACTCTTCGTTATTACCTTCCTGGGCGGATTTAATCTGACTGACTAAGGTGCTTTGACGTCTTTCCATCCCGTTTATATATTGAGTCAATAATTGGTCACAAATTTTTAAATCTCTGAATTCATCTTTAATCACCAATGACGCAATTAAATTTTTATGAACCGGTGATTCAAGTCGATTCATTAACCCGGACAGATCTTTATCGCTATTCACCGGGTGATCGAGAACAATCTGTGCAATTTCAATCAGCCGTTTATCTGAAAAATAGTCCAACACGCGCCGTTTTTTAATCTCCGGTAATATTTCAGGTGATCTCAACATCATAGAAACAATTTGTTTTTCAATTTTAATCATTTCCGATTCAATCACAGAATCATTTTGATCAAAAGCCGGGGAATTTTCTACCGGCACAAAACGATTGCCGGACAAAGCCTGGCGATGACTCTTTTCTCCGAACTTTATTTTTTCTAATATTGCGGTTTCATTGACACTCAGACGTTCGGCAAGGTATTTAATGTAAACGGACTTTGCCACACTGTCCTTAATTTCCAATAAAGGCTTCTGAAGGTCGGCAATAACCCTGACCTTGCCTTCCATGGAAAGGCCATTTGACTTTATAGACGATTCAATCAAAAACTCAACCATTGACATTGCATTTTCAGATGCTTTTTTAAAAGCATCATGGCCGAATTCAAAAATATATGAATCAGGATCATACCCTTTCGGAAGGACAATAATCGCAGCATCCATTGCAGCATTCATAAACAATGAGATACTCCGTCGGGCAGCCTTGAGCCCGGCTTCATCAGAGTCAAACACCAGAAATGCTTTTTGCGCAAAGCCCCTTTGCAATGCACTGATATGGTCGGCGGTCAAAGAAGTTCCCAGCGTTGCAACCGTATTTGTGATGCCATGCTGATGAAGGGCAAGCAGGTCAAAATAGCCTTCAACAATATATACACATCCGGTTTCACGAGATTTGTTTTTTGCCGCATGCACCCCGTATAACGAACGACTCTTGTTATAGACAGGGGTCTCAGGAGAATTTAAATATTTTGGTTTTGAGTCATCCAACACCCTTCCGCCAAAACCGATAATCTGATTTGTTACATCAAAAATCGGAAATATCACCCGGTTTCTGAACCGATCATAATACCCTTTGTTCTGGCGCGGCACAATCAAGCCTGAATTTATTGCAAGGGATTGGGATATATTTAATTTCCTGAAAAACCCAACCAGATTATCCCACCCGTCTGGTGCGAACCCAAGACCGAATTGTGTAATAATCTCCTGCGTAAACCCTCTTTTTTCAAGATACGACCGGACTGTTTGTCCGGATGAATGGTCGGAGAGCTGACCGGTAAAAAAAGACATGACCTGCCTGTTCAGGTCAAATAACTGCTGTCGCTGGGAAACGACTTTTTTCTGGGCCGGCGACATATTACGTTCCGGCAGGTTAATGCCATACCTGCGTGCCAAAGACTGCACCGCTTCAAAAAAGCTGATCCCATCATACTTCATTAAAAAACTGAAGACATCGCCCCCGGCCCCACATCCAAAACAGTGAAAAATCTGTTTTACAGGACTCACCGTAAAAGAAGGGGTTTTTTCAGAATGAAACGGACAAAGACCCACGTGGTCTTTGCCCGCTTTTTTTAACACAACCCGCTCAGAAATAATATCAGTAATATTCGCTGTATTTCTTATTTCCGAAAGTATTTCATCAGGAATATATATCGCCAAATACTGTACCTCCCATCCGGGAATACGAGACGAAAAAAAGAACCTGTCAAAAAGAGAGGCGGCAAGACAACGTCTGAACTATTGAAAACATTCATTTTATATACTGCGACTGCCTATTTATTAACTGCCTGAATCTTTTGACGTTAAATAATAATTTGTCAACAAAAAAATATAATGCTTAAATTCTTTCAAGTCAAATAAAAATCATACTTTTATTTGAAGCTACGACCAAAGACGATAAAGTCAAAGAATTCAATCTTCCTATTGGTCAGTCATTTTGCCATGAGGGGTATTAGGG
>JAQIBZ010000437.1 GCA_027858815.1 Desulfobacteraceae bacterium | reverse complement strand
GTTTCCCGATGTGCCAAACGAATTTTGAACGGCCCCTGCGGCGGTTCATCCAAAGGCAAATGCGAAATCGATTCTAACCTGGATTGTGCATGGCAGCTGATTATTGATCGTTTAAAAGCGCTGGACAAACTTGAAGACTATGAAAAGGTAATTCCCATCAAGGATTGGTCCACAGACAGGGCTGGCGGACCTCGAAAAGTTGTCAGGGAGGATGTGCAGATATGAGCGTAAAAACACCCAGCAAACTCGAAAAAATTCTTTCCGAAGGACATCTGGCAGTCACATCCGAAGTCGGTCCCCCCCGAGGTTCTGACCCAGAAGAGGTTATTGCAAAAGCGAATCTGATCAAAGACCATGTGGATGTGATCAACGTAACAGATAACCAGACATCAGTGACACGTATGTCCAGTTTGGCAGCCTGCATCCATATCAAGCAAATGGGCCTGGAACCGATGCTCCAGATGGTAACACGGGACAAAAACCGGATTGCCCTGCAAAGTGAAATCTTAGGAGCAGCCTCTTTTGACATTTTCAACCTGCTCTGTTTATCCGGAGACCATCAAAGTTTTGGGGATTGCCCACAGGGCCAGAATGTCCATGATCTGGATTCCATGCAGCTCGTTCAAACCGTACGCATGATGCGTGATGAAGGAAAATTTCTTGGTGGGGCGGATATTAAAAGACCGCCTCAATTATTTGTGGGCGCAGCCGCCAACCCGTTTGCCGATCCATTTGAAATCCGTGTTCCCCGCCTGGCAAAAAAAATAGCCAGCGGTGCCGAATATATACAAACCCAATGTATATATAATCGGGATAAATTTGAAGAATGGATGAAACAGCTTGTTGACCGGGGTCTTCATGAGAAAACATATATCCTTGCCGGCATCACCCCTTTAAAATCAGCGGGCATGGCAAAATTTATGAAAAAACGCGTGCCCGGAATGGATGTTCCGGATGATGTCATCAAACGAATGTCAGACACGCCCAAGGAAAAACAGGCCGAAGAAGGTATTAATATCTGCATTGAAACCATCGAACGCTTGAAATCTGTTGAGGGTGTTAAAGGCTTTCATATCATGGCGATTGAATGGGAAGAAAAGGTTCCGGGGATTATTGAAAGAGCCGGATTATATCCCAGACCGAAAATTGATTGATTTTACTGATTCAGTAAAATAAAATAAAAATTAAACTTAGTCGATAACAGGCTGCCTAATAAATGCAGTCATCTGATCATGGTGATGAAAAGGAGGGATAAATATGAGCGAAAAAAAAAGAATTCTTATTGTTGATGATGAGCCGGATTTCGTCTCCATAGTTAAAAAAAATCTGGAAAAAGGCGGGTTTGATGTAGACGTTGCTTATGACGGTGTTGAAGGGATTGAAAAAGTAAAAGCCAATCCACCGGATGCAATTGTTTTAGACGTAATGATGCCTGAAAAAGACGGTTATACAGTCTGTTCCGAGCTTAAAGCCGATGAAAAATATAATAATATTCCTATCCTGCTTTTGACGGCAGTAGCCGATCACGTCAGCTCAACCCGCTATTCCCATTATGACGGTATGAGCACTGAAGCAGATGACTATCTGCCCAAACCGGCCTCAGCGGATGACATCCTTGATTCCATAAAAAGCCTTCTCAATATGTAATTTTTGGATGCAACATTAAACCATCATTTCTATGAACTGCTGAAATTTTTTAATACAGATTAAAAAATTTCAGCAGTTCTGTTACGTTCCAAACATCTTTTCCTATTATTTTTTCCAAAAAAGGACTTCATTCTTTTGGCAGGAAAAAGTCACGACTTCACACTCCAACAGTCTTCATATGGTAAAAAGCATCTGGTATTCTGCATCCTCAGCGATGAACGGGTCTTTGCCTCAAAATCACCGGATATATTCAACAACGTGATGAAACAGGCCGGCATAAACGGCTCTTATGTCCCGTTTATGGTTCAGCCCAATAAAATCGGGGAAGCTATGTCAAGCTTAAGAACCCTGAACATTGCCGGGGCAAATGTGACGGTACCCTTTAAGGAAGCTGTTATTCCGTTCATGGATTCCGTGTCTGAAAGCGCGACGATTATTGGGGCCATTAACACCATTGCCCGAAATAAAGACAAGCTCAAGGGGTATAACACCAATGCCATCGGGTTAATGGATGCTTTAGAAGAAATTCAATTTGACCCTGCCGGAAAAACCGCCCTGATCTTAGGTGCCGGCGGAGCAGCAAAAGCGGCGGCATTTGTACTAAAATGGCTCAAGGCAGATAAAATAATTATTGTTGGCCGAAATGAAGCAAGGGCCCGTCAGGTAGCTGTGCGCTCCAGCGGAGAATTTATATTAACAAATGAACTGCTGGACCATGATATGCCGGTCAATATTCTGATCAATGCCACCAGTGTTTCAAGCCGTGAGGAGTCGCCTGAATATGCGGATATTGCCGAAAAATTAAAACTGCCCCAATGCGAACTGATTTTTGACTTAAACTACGGCAGAAAGCAAAATTTCTGGCAGGAAAAAGCATGGAAAAACGGCATCATATTTCATGACGGCCTGCTGAATTTGATCCACCAGGCAAAAAACAGCCTTTCTCTCTGGACCGGCCTTGAGATTGAAACCAAAGAATTTCGAAAAGCACTGGAAAACGCGGTTTAGGTTTTAAAGGTATAATGTATAAGGCTGAAGGTATAAGGCTGAAGGCTGAAGAATCATCCCTTTATTGGGTGACCACATTTGACAGACTATAAAATCACAAAAAACCTGACGGGAAAATAGGTATGGTCCCCCGATTCCCCCGATTCTACAAAAGATAAACGTGATGAAAATTCCGTAATAGATACCGTGTATCCTCTGAATATGTTTTTTAAGATTTTGTATGCATATATACTTTAACTTAACGGCTGATTATGATGTGATTTAATGAACCTGACCGTGCCTGTTTTTCCATTTAAAATCATGGAATGGGATATTGCCCCTTTGGAATGGTATTTTACACCTGAGAGAAAAGAGCCGCCGGAAATCCCGGTAGCAGCAAAAAATGCATCATTGCTGGTAATCAACGATTCCACAGTCAGGATTTCATCCAGTTTTGTACCATAAGCCGCGATGGATTTTTTTTCATCTTCACTCTGAGGGTCAAGGCGCGCAAACATTTGCCCGCCCAATGCCCGGATCGCACATGCGGATATTACGCCTTCAGGAGTACCGCCCGTTCCCATCATCACGTCAACGTCCGACTCGGGGTTGATTGCCATCAATGAGCCCGCCACATCGCCATCTGTATGAAGCTGGATACATGCACCAATTTCCCGGATTTTCGCGATGAGCTGCTGATGCCTTGGCTTTTCTAAAACAAACACGACCAGTTCGCTCACATCTTTGCCGATGGCTTTTGCAATATTGATTAAATTGTCTTTGACCGGTGCATCAATATCAATAACATCTGTTGCATCCGGCGGTCCGACGATTTTTTTCATGTAATAACTGGGCCCGGGATCATACATGCTCCCGGCCGGTGAGGCACCGACCACTGCAATCGCATTGGGGCGGCCAAGTGCCAGAAGGTTGGTCCCTTCTACCGGGTCTACCGCAAGATCCAGGGCCAGGCCGTTTCCGTTTCCCACTTTTTCCCCGTTATAAAGCATGGGGGCATTGTCTTTTTCACCTTCCCCAATGATGATGGCGCCTTTAATATCAATTGTTGAAAATGCGCTCCTCATGGCATCCACTGCAGCACCGTCGCCGGCTTCTTTCAGGCCTTTGCCCAGAAATTTACCCGCGGCCAATGCGGCTGATTCGGTGACCCTTACCAGGTTCAATGCCAAATTTTTATACATATTATCCATGTTTGTTCCAGTTCCCTTATCAGCCAAGTTTTCTTCAGCAGAAATATCGTCCACCGATATGATTCCAGCCCGGCTCGCGCCTGATTGTGTGGCCAGCGTGATCAGTTGATCCAGGTGCGGATTCGTTTCCAGGTGTTTATTTTTCATGAAAGTAATACATGACGCCGACTACTTCCGGGCCCGCATTAAGACCGATTGACGGTCCAAAGTAAGTTCGGAAAATATCACGGCAGTCAAAGTTTTCTTCAAAAACGCCCATTAAGCTGTTTACCACTTCTGTGTTTCTGCCATGAGCAATAGCCAGGTTAATCGGATGCGTACCGATTTCTTCTTTAATAATATCTAACATTGAAAGAATCATATTTGGTTGTTTCCCGAAAAGACGGGTTTTAACCTCTAATTTACCATCTTCAAACCCCAGAACCGGTTTTGCGCCCAGAGTCATTCCCAACAGGGATTTAAATCCGCCGATTTTTTTTCTCTTTCGTAAGTATTTCAGCGTTGGAATCGCAAGGTATGAGGTTGTCCGGGCCAGTACCCGGTTGAGATTATAAACCACGCTGCCAAATTCTTTTCCTGCTTTAAAGGCTTTAGCCGCATCAATGACGGCCACTCCGAATCCCATGCTGCATGAACGGGAATCGATAATTTCTACTTTGCACTTGTGAGCTGAGAATTCTTTACTGACCTTTAAAGCGGTTTTATAATTATCGCTTAATGCATCTGAACAATGAACAATCAGTAGTTCTTCACATTGTGATGTCAGCTGCATGAATTTCAGCGCATAATCCTGGTAAGGAATCGCCTCTGTACTCATGGATTTATATTTTTCATAGTTTTCATAAAAATCCGTGATGTTAATATCAACGCCATCTTTATATGTTTTTCCATCAAGAATAACGTTTACCGGTAAAACTTCGATGCCCAGATCCCGTGCGATAAATTCAGGGATATCTGCTGTGCTGTCAGTTAAAATAACGCGTTTCATATGATGACTCCTTTTATTGACGATTGATTTATTCGCTTTATTTTTGAAATATTTTAAAGTCCTTGCTGATATAAGTTTTCGGCGTGGATTTCAAATGGGTTTCCCGATCACGATATGACATTTTTTGAGCCGGTTTTGAGGCTTGAATCATCGTACCCGTTCACGGGGTCGTAATTATCAGTTTTTCGTAAATCACTGATCTGTAACCGTTTACAGGGTGCCGCAGATGCGAGGCGCCGGGCACGAAGACGTACTCGTCGTACTTCAAGTG
>JAQIBZ010000286.1 GCA_027858815.1 Desulfobacteraceae bacterium | reverse complement strand
ATTGCAGCAGCAAAAGGAGAACATCCGGTGGACTGCCTGTTCACTAATGCCCGGATCATTAATGTATTTTCCAATGAAATCATTGCCGGCCATATCGCCGTGTCCGGCGGTTATATCGTTGGTATTGGGGAATACCCGGCTCAAAAAACCGTTGATCTGAAAAACCGATATGTCTCCCCCGGATTTATTGACGCCCATGTGCATATTGAAAGCGCCATGACATCTGTGGCGGAATTTGCTAAAGCAGTTGTATGCAAAGGAACAACAACGGTGGTGGCAGATCCCCATGAAATAGCCAACGTGATGGGGACCCGGGGGCTTGACTATATGCTTGCCTCCAGTGAAAATCTGCCAGTCAATATTTTTTTTACCCTCCCGTCTTGTGTGCCGGCAACCAATATGGAAACCGCCGGTGCTGTGCTGGACCCGCAAATAATTAAACCGTATTTAAATCATCAGCGGATTGTGGGCCTGGGGGAAATGATGAATTTCCCCGGTGTTCTTTTCAGAGATGATGCGGTGATAGAAAAAATCAAAGATACCCGTTCCTCGAGAAAACCGGTGGACGGTCATGCCCCGGGATTGACCGGAAAAGACTTAAACGCCTATATTGCTGCCGGGATTTCGAGTGATCATGAATGCACAACAGCAGACGAGGCAATGGAGAAGTTAAGGCTCGGCATGCATATCATGATTCGGGAGGGGACCGGTGCGAAGAATTTAAAAGCTCTTCTGCCCGTGATCAATAAAAAAACAGCTGATCGGATTATGTGGTGCACGGACGATCGTCATCCCCATGATATATGTGAACAGGGCCATATTGATTATATGATTCGTACTGCCGTTCAAAACGGTATTGATCCTGTCTCCGCTATTCGGATAGCAACAATTAATCCGGCCCAATATTTCGGGTTAAATCAACTGGGGGCCATCGCACCCGGTAAAAAAGCGGATATGATTGTGTTTTCTGATTTGTACAATATTTCAGCTCAGGAAGTTTATAGCAGTGGCCGACTGATTGTTTCAGACGGGAAGCTAATGCACGAGGATTTTTTGACTGCTTGCGTATCTTGCCCGTCTACTATGAATGTCAAAGCCGGTTCCATTCAATTTGCAATTCCGGCACAAACAGAAAAAATTCGGGTGATTGAACTGGTTGAAAAACAGATCATCACGCGCCAGGCAATTCATGACGCGAAAATTGAAAATGACTTTGCGGTTGCCGATATATCCGCAGATATTTTGAAAATAGCTGTAGTCGAACGGCACAAGGGCACCGGCAATATTGGCAAAGCCTTTGTTTCCGGCTTCGGGCTCAAAAAGGGAGCCATTGCATCCAGTGTGGCCCATGATTCCCATAATATTATCGTGATCGGTACCAACGATGATGATATGAAAGTGGCTGTCGAATGCATCATAGAGATGAACGGCGGATTGACGGCAGTATGCGACCGTCAAATATCTGCCGAGCTTCCCCTTCCCATTGCGGGCCTTATGTCAGACAAATCTCTGGAAACTGTCCGCAGTCAAATGGATGCCATGATCAACGCGGCCCGGGGCATGGGGGCAACTGTAGCAGATCCGTTTATGATCCTGTCTTTTTTGGCCCTTCCCGTCATCCCGGAACTCAAGCTCACGGATCAAGGACTGTTTGACGTGAATCAGTTCAGGCATGTCTCTTTGTTTGTGGATTGAGTGTTTACTTGTACAAAATAATGGACAAGTGTAAAAATATTTATTATACTTGTACAGTAAACAATATAAGTAAGGAGGATGTTATGAGAATTATCAATTTCAGTGAAGCAAGAAATAATCTAAAATCGGTTTTAGATCAAGTAATAGATGATGCTGATTATACAATAATTACCCGCCGTGATTCAGAAGATGCGGTTGTTATGTCACTGGAAACCTATAATAGTTTTATTGAAACATTTTATCTTCTCAGGTCACCTGCTAATGCTGCCCATCTGACAAAATCAATTGAACAGTTTAAAGCGGGCAAAGTCCAAGAAAGGAATCTTTTAGATGAGTCGGAAATTAGCTTGGACTGATGAAGCATGGAAGGGGTATATTTATTGGCAATCACAAGATAAGAAAACACTCAAACGAATTAACAGGCTTATTATTGATGTTATGAGAGAACCATTTGAGGGTATCGGAAAACCAGAACTTTTGAGAGAAAATTTATCTGGTTTCTGGTCACGGAGAATCGATGATACAAATCGAATCGTATATGCAGTCGATGACGATTTTGTTAATATCCTTACATGTAGGTATCATTACTAAGTTTGCTAAGAATATAAGAATTCGATGGCTCCTCACCTGCACTGACCATTTATCTTAGGGGACTGGAAAATATTAATATACCGGAATAGCGCCGCAATTTTTGTTCGTATTCAAGGCACGTCAACAGGCGCATAACGGGTTATGTAACTGTTGGCGCAACGAAGAAGACGATCAAAAAGGTAAGCCAGTTTGGTATATTAATTTTTGGAAGTTCCCTTATGCTGATGATAAAAAAATCTGAAGGGAGAACCGGATTAAAACAGAATGGTCCGGAGATTTTCTTTTTAAGGCCGGTTTAAATGATTCATTGGTCCAATAAATCAAGCTTTTCCGAATCAGGTATTTCTAAACTTTTTACGGTCTTTTTTTTGAAATAGAGCCTTTTTCGGGAAAAATAGAGCCTGATCTTCAAGACTGATCGCCTGTCCAAAAATTTAACCGGAAAGTCAGCCACTGGAATATGGGAAAGTGATCAACGCAACCAAATCCTCCAATCCACTTTTTTTTTGACTTGCCGTCGGATGATTTTTTAAATTTTCTGAAATTATAGCCGCCAATTCAGTTGGTTGTATGGACGAATAAATTGAATATTATCAGAAATCACAGTTTCGGAGCGTTTCTGGACAACCCCAAGATCTTGTATATCTCCAAAACCAAAAACGTTACGTAAAATTATCGACAGTCCGCGCTTTTGAAAATTTCAGGAATACTGTCGGTTTTACCCACAAAAAATATAATTAATTTTGTCTTGAAGTGCATGCCTTTTAATTTGACTAATGTGTTTTCCCCTTTAAATCTTATTGAAATTGACACGGACATAGAAGTATGTAATTAGTAATAAGTCATTAATAATAGACGCCTAATCGTCTTTTAGTTTGCAGGAATGGCTCTTTAACCAACAACTTATAATGATATAGAGTAAAAATTCAAGGAGGGACTATGAAAAAAGGGTTTGTATATATTGTTTCTTTTTTTATTATGTTTTTTTTAGGGGTATTACCATCTAACGCCGAGGTAGCCGGAGATATTAATGCCGATGGCAAAGTTGGCCTTGAAGAAGCTATAAACGCTCTTAGTGTATCAGCTGGCTTGAGAGCTGTATCAGGCACCACATACGATATTGCAGACTACAGGAACTTATCTAACTACGATTATGTTTATGCCGAAGAAAAATATGAAGCGGGTTCCGTATCGGAGTGCGTTTTCACAGCTTCTGTTTCAGACCAAACGATAAATACCCAGAATCTAAGGGTTACAACATACGACGGAGGTTCCTGTGCCGGTATGCAAGAATATGCAGTCTTTGATGGAGAAAACCTGACCATCGTTGGTTGGCATGTTTCTTCGATAACCTATTGGTACACACCGGGTTATATTAGGGGGAAAAGTGGCATGCATATAGGAGATGTGCTCAGTAATTCTTATGTCATAGATTGGGGAACCGGTAAAAATTTGTCATACAGAGAGGATCTGATCTTGGGAGCAGAAGACGTCATGGTTCCGGCAGGATCATTCTCTAATTGTTTAAAAATACGAACATATCGTGACAATGACGATGTTTATATTTCGTATTTGGCAAAAAATATCGGACTGGTAAAACAAATTAGTGTCAGTCCAACCAACCCCAACTTGAGTTCTTACATTTGGGAACTGATTTCAGTCTCAATCCGACATTAATTAAATGGGTTAAAGCGTTGACTGATAGGCCTGATGGTATAATACCGTTTGTCTATTCTTGTCTCTTTTAGCTGTGATGATGATGATGTGGCTACAGGGCGTCAGAAAGGGGTCACTAATGATGAAGAGGCCAAAGTGGACTTGAAGAGGCAGTCCAGTCATTGCAGGTGGTTTCCGAGATAGAATAAACTTAAGCATCCAAATGCTTTTTTCAAAAATTCGGCAAAAAATCCTCGATCAATATCTGGTATGTCAGAAAAGTAACGACTACTGACAGGTCTTATCGACAATCTGCACTTCTGGAAAATCTTGCAATACTGTAGGTTTGGCAAGAATTCCTCACAAGAAAAATCCCATATAATCGATATGCTTCATTATTAAAATTCAGAATCACCGATCATTAAACACCCGAATCAGAATTAGGCTATGATCTTTTGTCTAAAAATATTCGGTTGAAAAATGTATCACTTAGTGCTATATTGAATTAATGAAAAAGTTAATGACAAAACATTTTTCGAGATGGGCAGCCAAGCAGAAAATCCCAAAGCGCGAACTTGCCAATACCTTGACAGAGATTATGGCTGGAAACTTCGAAGCAAGCCTTGGGGGAAATATATATAAAAAAAGAATCCGTTTTGACGGCCAAGGAAAAAGTGGAGGCGGACGAACCATTATTTGCTACAAAAAAGATGATCGCGCAATATTCGTTCATGGTTTTGCTAAAAACGAAAAATCGAATTTGTCAAAAAAGGAACTTATTGTTTTTAAAGAATTATCAAAAATTTTGCTGAGGCTATCTCCGGGCGAAATAGAAATAGCCATAAAAAATAAAGATTTAATTGAGGTGAAGTCATGAGAAAATCTATAGCAACATCAATTACAGATACAGTTAAAGATTTGCATAAAAGTGGTTTGGTAGATGATATTACTATGAAAAATATCGAGAACCTGTGCGTACCTGAAGTTCAGGAATATTCCCCAGAGAAAATCATTTCCATAAGAAAACGGTTCAAGCTAAGCCAGGCGGCGCTTGCCAGCCTTTTTAATATTAGTCCTTCAACAGTTCAAAAATGGGAACAGGGAAATAAAAAACCAGCCGGCGCTTCAAGGAAATTACTGGATTTCATGGAAAGAAAAGGAATCGGAGTTCTTATATAAAACAGACAATCTCCTTTAGGCCATTAAAAGCGACAATACCTCTATATCATTTCGATGGGGTCCACTTGAGTTATAAGCTTTAATAGCTGATCGTTTGCAGGTTCTGGGGGCACCTTAGTTAATTAGTGTCAAACAAAATCTTATTTGGTATCGAATAACCATGGCACGAATGGCACGAATGGCACGAGCAGTGGCGCCGGGGATTCCGCATCATGTGAC
>JAQIBZ010000247.1 GCA_027858815.1 Desulfobacteraceae bacterium | reverse complement strand
GGCACCAGAAGATTATTGAAGAAACCCCGGCTTCGATAATGACTCCGGCGCTCAGGGAAGAAATGGGCAAGGCTGCGGTGACAGCGGCGAAAGCATCCGGATATGTCAATGCAGGCACTGTTGAGTTTCTAGTAGATGAGAATAATAAGTTTTATTTTCTGGAGGTGAATACCCGTCTTCAGGTGGAGCACCCGGTAACGGAAATGATTACCGGTGTCGATTTAGTACGGCTTCAGCTTGAAATAGCATATGGTAATGAACTGACGCTGAAGCAGGAAGATATTGTGGGGCGCGGTCATTCCATTGAATGCCGGATTTATGCTGAAGATCCTGAAAAAAACTTTTTCCCGTCACCCGGTACAATTGATTTTTTAAAGGAACCATCTGGGCCGGGTATCCGCAATGATTGCGGAGTATATTCAGGTTTTGAAGTGCCGGTAGATTATGATCCGATCCTTTCAAAGCTGATTGTTCATGCACAGACGCGAGAACTTGCGATTGCCAAAATGATCAAAGCATTAAAAAGTTATATTGTGCTGGGGGTTAAAACGCCCATTGACTTTTTAATGGACGTCTTGAAATCAGCTCCGTTTGTTGAAGGCGAGGTGTTTACGGATTTTATTGAAACCCATTTTTCTGACTGGCAGCCGGATATGCCCGATGGTGATCTCGCTCGCATTGCGTTTATTGTGGATGGATTGTGCGGCAGTCGGACGCTGAAGACAGCAATTTCAGCAGACAATGCAATTCCGACACCCTGGCAGACTTTGGGCAATTGGCGGCAAGGTTTATAGCAGGGAGTTGAAAAACTATTGCGCTTGACCATACGGCGTTAAAATTTGGCTCAAATTGCTCACTTATAAATATAAACTCCGCTTTTTCGCCAAATTTTGCCTTGTATGGCCTGCGCTCATAACGTTTTTAAACACCCTGGAAGAATTATAGAGGAGAGATTCTTGTGGAATACAGGTTAAAAATAAATGAAGAAATTCTTCCTGTGGAAGTGGAAAATAGTGGTGAGGAAAAAATAAAGGCTGTTATTGAAGAAAATCAGTTTAACGTCAGTTATAAGGCAATCGATGACCATCAAATCCATCTGGTCGTAAATGGTCAGGCAGTCAATGCTTATGTGAGTGATCAGGGGGATGGAAAGATAATTGCAATCAGGGGGCGATCCTATTTTGTCCAGGATGCCGACCTTCTGGAACAGAATAAAACAAGGAAAAAAGGCCCGGGAGCCAATCTTACCGAAGTCACGCCGCCAATGCCGGCAGTTGTAATATCTGTTGTGGTGCGTCAGGGAGATATTGTCGAGAAAGGCCAGGCCGTAGTTATTGTTTCCGCCATGAAAATGGAAACCACCCTTTTTGCTCCGTTTAATGGAACAATTACAAAAGTAAATGTTGCTGAAGGGGATAAGGTTATGCCCGGCGATATTTTGGTGGATATGGATAAAGATGAATCAGAAGAGGAGGTTTTGTCATGACAGAAAAAGATCTGCTTTACGAAGTAAAAGATTCTGTTGCGCGAATAACAATCAACCGGGAAAAATACCGGAATTCCATCAGCGGGCAAGCAGTTGATTTGTTTATGGCATATCTGGACCAGGCTGAAAAAGACGATGTGGTGCGGGTTGTCTGTATGACAGGTGCCGGGGAAAAAGCGTTTTGTTCCGGTGCGGACCTTGGCGGTGCCATGATTGAAAAAGGCGGGGGGAAAAATAACGCCTTTCAAAATTACGCCAACCTGTTAAAGCGGCTGGCAGGTTACTCAAAACCCACAGTGGCAAGGGTCAATGGATATTGTCTGGCTGGTGGAACCGGTTTTATGCTGGCTTGTGATATTGTGATTGCAAAAAATGATGCCAAATTCGGCACCCCGGAAGTCAACGTGGGCCTTTTCCCTATGATGATCGGTGCCTTGATATTCAGAAATGTATTAAAGAAAAAAGCCATGGAAATGGTGCTCCTCGGAGAAAAACTATCTGCGGACCAGGCCCAGAAAATGGGGTTGATCACCCGGACAGTGGAACCGGACAAACTGGATGAGACCGTGAATGGTGTTTTGGAAAGCCTGTCTCAAAAGAGCCCCATTGGTATGAAAATTGGAAAAGATGCGTTTTATGCCATGCAGGATATGGGTTTTGAGGATGCGCTGGATTATCTTTGCCAAAAACTGGGTGACGTTGCTGCAACCCAAGATGCTGTGGAGGGGATTACGGCGTTTATTGAGAAACGATCTCCTGAATTTAAGGGAAAGTAGTTCCGGAAGGGTAATTAATTTAATTAAATTGTTCTGTCATTGTGAGCCACGCCGCTGGCGTCGCAGGGACGGCTACGACTGAAACAATCTCATCAACGGAGGGGATTACGTCGTCACTCGTTCCTCGTTTCTCGTAATGACAACCAGAATAAAGAATTACGGGGGAAAAATGGAAAACAACGACAAACTCATCATTGCAAACTGTAGCGGGTATCTTGGCGATAAGCTGTCTGCGGCTAAAGAACTTGTTGAAGGCGGTGAAATCCATGTGTTGACCGGCGATTATCTTGCCGAACTGACCATGGCATTATTGTTCCGGATGAAAATGAAAGCCCCTGAAAAAGGATATGCCACCACATTTCTTAAACAAATGAATGATGTGATGGGGCTATGCCTGGATAAAAATATAAAAATTGTGGCAAATGCCGGTGGTTTGAATCCCAAGGGTTTGGCTGCGGAACTTGAAAAGATTGCTGAACAACTTGGCATCCAACCCAAAATCGCTTTTATTGAAGGTGATGACCTGCTGCCCCGGATCGGAGAACTTCAGGAGCAGGGGGAAGCATTCACACATCTGGACAAGGGGATTAGCCTCAAAGAAGCCGGTGCTATGCCGATTACCGCCAATGCCTATTTAGGCGGCTGGGGGATTACCAAAGCCCTGACCGAAGGGGCGGATATTGTTATCGGCGGTCGACTGGCGGATGCAGCTCTGGTTTCCGGGCCCAGTGCATGGAAATTCGGGTGGAAGGAAAATGACTGGGACAAAATGGCCGGTGCATATGCAGCCGGGCATATTATTGAATGCGGTGCCCAGGCCACGGGCGGAAATTATTCATTTATTGAAGAAGTGCCCAGTTTTAAAAATGTGGGATATCCCATTGCTGAAATGCATGAGGACGGGTCTTTTGTGATTACCAAACATCCCGGCACCGGCGGTCTGGTGTCCGTGGGTACGATCACTGCCCAGCTTTTATATGAAATCAGGGAACCGGCGTACCTGACACCGGATGTAAAGGTACGGTTTGACACCATCAATATCTTCCAGGAAGGGCCTGATCGGGTGCTGATTAACGGTGTGAAAGGAGAACCGCCCACGGATTCTGCAAAAGTTTGCATTAACAATCTTTTTGGTTACAGAAATTCAATGACAGTGGTGCTCACCGGCCTTGACATTGAAAAAAAAGCAAAAATTGTGGAAGAAACCATTTTTGACCTGTTGGGCGGCAAAAGCCAGTTCGCATTGACTAATGTCCAGCTGATCAGAATTGATAAGGAAGACCCGCTGCATAATGATGTTGCCTGTGCACATTTAAAAATTTCATTGATGGACCCGGATCAGAAAAAGGTAGGAAAGCTTTTTTCTGCTAAGCTGGTGGAAATGGCATTATCGAATATTCCGGGATTTACAATGACCGCACCGCCGTCAAATGGGTCTCCGGCGCTTCAGCACTGGCCGACGCTGGTGAAAAACGAATTTCTTGAACATAAAATTTATCTGAATGGTTTGGAATTTAGCGTAAAACCAGTGGGGGTTTATCCGGAAATAAAAGATATCCAGCCCGTGGCGGTCGATCTGGTTGATGTTCCCATGGAAAATAAACAAAAAATTCACTTTGGCCGATTGTTTGCCACCCGTTCAGGGGATAAGGGCGGTAATGCCAACCTCGGGGTGTGGGCAAAAAATATTGAGTCGTATTCATTTTTAAATCGGTTTTTAACTGTTAAAAAACTAAAAGATCTGCTTCCGGATATGGATGAATTTGACATTGAACGATATGAACTGCCCAATCTGTTTGCCGTCAATTTTTATATTAAAGGGGTCTTGGGAGAAGGGGTGGCGGCATCTGTGCGTAACGATCCTCAGGCCAAAACGCTGGGAGAATATCTGCGGGCTAAAGTAATAGAAGTGCCTGAATCTATTTTATGATAAGGAACAAAAAATGGCATCATCAAAAAACAAAACCAGCGTTCAGGAATACTTTACCAAAGAGCACCAGCAACTTCGTATGGCGCTCCGGGATGTTATTAAAAAGGAAGTGCTGCCGAATATTAACGAATGGGAAGAAGCCGGAGAATTTCCCATATCCATGTATCCTCTTTTTGGGGAGCTTGGCTTTTTGGGAATCGGCTATCCGGAAGAAGTCGGCGGCACCGGCGGAGATATTTTTGATACAGTGGTTGCGAATGTAGAGCTGATGCGATCCGGTTCAGGGGGATTTGCCGCCGGCATTGGTTCGTTAAACATTGCGTTGCCGCCCATCGTAAAAAAAGGAACTGCCGAACAAAAAGAACGGTTTGTCAAACCGGTTTTACAGGGCAAGCGCATCGCCGCATTAGGTATTACCGAGCCTGGCGGGGGATCGGATGTGGGAAATATTCAGACCATGGCGGTAAAAGACGGTGACAGCTATGTTGTCAACGGCGCTAAAACCTTTATTACCAGCGGTGCCCGTGCGGATCAATTGACCTGTGCCGTTCGTACCGGTGGGCCGGGTGCCCACGGCATCAGTTTTTTGCTCATGGAAAAAGATATGCCGGGCTATTCAGTGGGTAAGTGTCTTAAAAAAACTGGCTGGTGGGCCTCAGATACGGCTGAGATATTTTTTGATAATTGCCGTGTGCCGGCAGAAAATTTAATCGGCGAAGAAAATATGGGGTTTTATACCATTATGGAAAATTTCCAGATGGAAAGGCTTCAGCTTTGCATAATGGCAAATACGACTGCGCAGATGGCACTTGAAGAGTCGCAGAAATACACCAAAGAGCGCGAGGCATTCGGCAAGCCCCTGAAGGGGTTTCAGGTGACCCGCCACAAACTGGTAGATATGGCAACACTGGTTGATGTCAGCAGGGAATATACTTATCGCATTGCCGCAAAAATGAATGCCGGAATTGATCAGATCAAGGAAATATCCATGGCCAAGAATTTTGCCTGCAGTGTCAGCGACCGGGTCACCTATGATGCGGTGCAGCTTTTTGGGGGATACGGCTATATGCGCGAATATCTGGTGGAAAGACTGTATCGGGACAATCGGATTCTTTCCATCGGCGGGGGGACTACGGAAATTATGAAAGAGATCATATCCAAATTAATGTAAATTTTTATTAGGAGAGGTGGATAATGGGAAGCGAAATCTATTTTAGCAAAGATCATGAACTGGTACGCAAGGCAGTCCGGGATTTTGTCAACAAGGAAATCAATCCGAATGTGGATGAGTGGGAGGAAAAAGGCATTGCCCCGCTCCACAAGTTGTTTAAAAAGATGGGGGACTTAGGATTTCTCGGCATTCGTTATGATGAAAAATATGGCGGAGAAGGTCTTGACTACTGGTATGAAACCGTTGTCATGGAAGAATTTGCCCGTATTCACTGCGGAGGGGTTCCCATGGCCATTGCGGTTCAGATGAGCATGGCCACACCGGCCATTGATGAATTCGGCAGTGAATACTTAAAGGAAACTTATTTAAAACCGGCCATCAAGGGAGATATGGTTGCCGCCATTGCCGTGACCGAGCCGGATGCCGGGTCTGATGTGGCAGCCTTGAAAACATTCGCAAAAAAAGATGGTGATTCATATATCTTAAGCGGCTCCAAAACTTACATCACTAATGGTACCCAGGCAGATTATCTGACCCTGCTGGCCAGGACCAGTGATGAGCCGGGATATCATTCATTCGGTTTGTTTGTGGTTCCTACAAATCTGCCGGGATTCAATGTCAGTAAAAAACTGGATAAAATGGGCATGCGAAGCAGTGATACCGCAGAGCTGTATTTTGATGACATGCGAATTCCGGCGGAAAATCTTATCGGTAGGGAAGGTGAAGGATTTATCCAGCAGATGATGCAGTTTCAGCATGAACGGTTTGCCGTGCTTCCGTTGACGTATATCAGTGCTAAAGAGATTATTGATGAAACCGTTGAATACCTCCGGGGGCGGATTGTATTCGGCAAACCCCTGATCAAAAAGCAGGTTTTGCGCCATCGGCTCGTGGAATGGCTGAGTGAAATTGAATGCCTCAAACAGCTGACGTATCATATCGTTCGCATGAAAATGGCCGGCCAGGACGTTTCCAAGGAAATTTCCATGGGAAAACTCTTTGGCGGGAGTCTGCTGAGTAAGGTGACTGACGGATGCCTTCAGATGTACGGTGGTTTAGGTTTGATGAACGAAATGCGGGTATCCCGGATATATCGGGATTCCCGTTTGCTGTCCATCGGCGGGGGGGCGAGTGAGGTTATGTCAGATGTCATCGCTAAACTCGAAGGCTATTAATGGCGTCGCCAAAAGTCCCATCTACGGCGTTGCAGAGATTTTTTAGACACTCAACATACGACAGGTATGCCTTCGCGCCTGAACAATTTCTGCGCCTTGCCATATTTTATTGTATTGGTGGAACTTTTAACTTAGCCATCCGGATACTTTTTACGAGTTCATCAATATTGGATTTAATGGAGAAAAAATGAAAGCGCGGGTGGCACAGGCAACTGGTTGCCTGTGTTCGTAGAACAAAAGGGATTTTTCTGAACCTTCACATCAAAATTAACCACAGAGCACACAGGGATCTCTGAGAGAAGTGGTTAAAAAATTAATGGAGAAAAAATGAAATCCATTTGTAAAGATCTGGCGGATGAATATGCGGCGTTGGATGATATGGTAAAAGATCTGGATGCCGAGGGCTGGCAGACGGTGACGCCTTTTTATAACTGGACGATAAAGGACGAGATCAGCCATCTGGCATATTTTGACAAAACTGCGTGTCTGTCGGCCACCGATTCCGAAGCCTTTGCTGCAGAGGTTGAAAAAATCCTTCAAGGCATTACAAGTTTTGATGATGTATTTAAAAATGTCAATGCCATGGGCGGAGCAATGTCTGATGCGGATCTTCTTGCATGGTGGCGAAAAGAGCGGGCGGAACTGGTGGCAGGTTTTGAAGCCCTGAAACCGGATGCCCGGTTGCCCTGGTATGGTCCCAGCATGAGTGCAAGAAGTTCTGCCACTGCCCGGATTATGGAGACCTGGGCCCATGGCCAGGATATTGCGGATGCATTGAAGATTGTCCGGCCCGGCTCGGACCGGCTGAAGCATATCGCCTTTTTAGGCGTGTCTACGTTTAAATGGAGTTTTAAAAACCGGCAGCTGGAAGTGCCAGATGATTCGGTCCGGGTATCGCTGATTAGCCCATCGGGTGAACAGTGGGGCTGGGGGACGGAAGATGCGGATAATATGATCAGTGGATCAGCACTCGATTTTTGTCTGGTGGTGACTCAGCGGCGCAATGCTTCAGATACCGGATTAAAGATTCAGGGAGATATCGCCGGGCAATGGATACAAATCGCCCAGGCCTTTGCCGGTCCGCCGGCAGATGGCCCGGCTCCGGGGGTGCGTAAAAATGTTTATTCACATAAAGGAATATCCCATGTATAAAAATTTGCTAAGTCCGATCACAATCAACAAACTGGAAATCAAAAACCGGGTGGTCTATCCCTCTCTGGGGCTTCTCTACTCCTATGATGGTACATTAAATGACCGGTATTATGAATATTTTCGTGAAAAAGCCCGCGGCGGCACCGGTTTGGTGACTGTGGGGCCTGTGGGGATCGATTTTATCGGTTCCGGGAAAATTATCCCCATGCTTGATACTGATGATGCGATTCCCGCGTTTACAAAAATGGCGTCAATTATTAAAGAAGAAGGCGCCCGGGCCTGGGTTCAGCTGTTTCATGCGGGGGCTTATTCATACCCCATCCTTCTCGGCGAAGAACCACCCATTGCGCCGTCTGCAATATACTCCAGATACTCGAAAGCCATGCCCCTGGAAATGACCCTCGAAGACATTGAAAAAGTCCAGGAGGCGTTTGTCAGTGCAGCACTCAGAGCCCAGGAAGCGGGATTTGACGGGGTCGAAATCCTCGGTTCCGGCGGTTATCTGATCACCCAGTTTCTGTCCACATTCAAAAACCATCGAACCGATGACTATGGCGGCAGTTTTGAAAACCGGGTCCGGTTCCCCAGAGAGGTGATCGAACGGTCCCGAAAGCGTCTGGGAGCGGATTTCCCTTTAACCATCCGCATGGCTGGTAATGATTTCGTGACCGGCAGTAACACGGACACGGAAACAAAAGAGTTTGCAAAAGTTTATGAGAAAGCCGGAGTGGACGCCATCAGTGTCACCGGCGGATGGCATGAGACCCACGTCCCCCAGCTGCCGGCCAGTCTGCCCCAGTCCGGTTTTGCGTTTCTGGCGTATAATATCAAAAAAGAAGTGTCTGTGCCGGTGATGGCCTCCAACCGGATTTCTACTCCTGATGCTGCAGAGAAACTGCTCAAAGATGGCTATGCGGATATGGTAAGCATCGGCCGGGGGCTGATTGCCGATCCCCAGTGGGTGAACAAGGCTATGGCCGGTAAAGCCGATGAAATCCGGCCCTGTGTGGCATGTCTTCAGGGTTGTATGGACAGTGTCATGTGCGGAAAGCCGGTGACATGCGTAGCAAACCCTTTGGCCGGGTATGAAGGCGTGCGAAAAATTGAAAAATGTGAAATACCGAAAAATGTGATGATCGTGGGTGCGGGTATGGCAGGACTTGAAGCAGCTGTCACCGCAG
>JAQIBZ010000240.1 GCA_027858815.1 Desulfobacteraceae bacterium | reverse complement strand
AAAAAATGGTAAAAAAATAAAATGCCGCAGTTTCATAACTTTTTCCGGATATATGATTGGAACGGATCTTTTTTTTTAAAACAATCAAAGAACAATAATGGGACCATCAGTTGGCGTTGGGAATTTGGCAATTGAAAGTTTTTCACCCGAATGCATCCGAGCCCGACCCTACAAATAACCCGACAAATAAGATAGATAATTTGCAGTGCTTTCAAGCTAAGTTATAAGTTACATAGAAGTATATAAGAAAATCAGGAGTGTTTCAGATCCGAATGAATCCAGATTAGAAAATCAGGCAAAAAATATCAAGAAATTATGTCCGGGTGAAAAGAAAGAGCGGGTATTAGATGTATCATGCAGGATCATAAAAAAATGCAGGCGCAAAGAAACTGCCGGAGGGTTTAAAACAAATCAAATCCCGCCGGCAGTTTAAATTTAATTATATTAAAAAAAGATTACCATTCGCCGGGGTCTGAATCGTTGTCTCCCTGAACGGAATCCGGCGGTGATGCAATATAGAGTTGAACGCCGTTTTCAACATCTTGCTCGGTTAAATTAAACCGGACGGTTTCATAGCTTACCCCATCTTTATGAGCGGTCACATCATACGTGCCTAATACCACATTGATCCAGGTGACGCCGCCGTCAACAGAGGTATACGGGTAGGTCGGGTCCGGCTGGACTGCTTCGTTAAAATAAATCGGACCGATGGCATCCGGATAATATAACGGCGGGTCTGATGAGACAGTTGCACCGGGATCACCGTGGGGCAGGAGGTCGCTATGCATGCTGGCCCAGGATTTGCCCACTGTCACTACCATGGCGTTAATAAACGGTCCCCCGATCATCGACTCCACCATAGGCTTCATCCCAAGATTAAAATAATAGGGATCAATATACTGGATGGCAATGTCTGTGTTGTCCTCATCGGTCACTGTGATTTCATTGCATTTCGTGGTGATCCATCCTTCTTTTTCATACACAAAGGAGAATTTCAGGTCTTTGTTTTTGTACTTAATCAAAACCATTGTCCACCAGCCGGTTTCATCGGTCGCAATATTCAGGAATCGGGTAAACGGGTATTCGGCAATCCATACATTAACGTCCGGAACAGTGGCATGATAATCAATATATTCGTTATTGAAAACGTCATAACCGAAATGGTTGGTTTTCCCACTGAGTTTCACAATACTGAGGCATCGATGATCCAGGTATTTCTGGAATTTTTTATTGAATTTGCTGCCGAACTTATCCGCTTTGCAGTCTAATTTAACCACTTTTTTTGCGATCTGATGAGTTTTAATATGCGTCATGTTAACGAGGTTGTCAGCCGCAACGGCGCCGGTCGCCACAAATAATGAACAGGCAAATAATAATACAAGAATTATTGCAAAACGTTTCATTCTCTTCCTCCTTTATTTTCCGGTTGGATTTTTTGTGTTCATTGTAATTTGTTTCTAAAAATCAGTGATTTGATCAGGGCATGAAAGCAATGCTAACTTAACTATTACGTAAATTTAAGGATAAAACAATTGGCCATTGGGTTGATTTTTGTGGCAGAAAAGTATTGGGGGCTGATACGCGGAATCCAACCAATGGCTTAGAACTTTTGTTTTGAAAAAATAATACATTTGCTGAGAGGCGGATCATGTGGCAGTATTTTGAACATGAAATTTGTAATGAATAAATAACAGGAGATCTTACATACCAATGCTTGACCCGAAACTTGTGGCAAAATACGAAAATCAGGCCCGGATGCTGGCCAATAAAGTACAAAAAAACTATAAACACCTGAGGAAGCGGTTTGCGCGGCAAAATATTGATGTGTTCCGGCTTTACGACAATGATATTCCGGAAATTCGAGCGGTTGTGGACTGGTATGCCGGTCATCTGGTGATTGCCGAGTACACCCGCAAACAGACCGTTGCAGAGTGGCTGCCCATGATGGGGGCGGCTGTGGCACAAAGTCTTGATGTGACCCGTGATAAAGTACATTTAAAAGAACGGCGCGCAGGGAAACAGGATGGTCAGCGGTATGAGCGGATCGCCAATACCAACAAAAAGATCATTATGTCTGAAAGGGATCTGAAATTTTATGTGAACCCCTATGATTATATTGATACCGGGCTTTTTTCGGATCATCGAAATACCCGGCAGATGATTCGGGAGATTGCTGCGGATAAGGATTTTCTGAATCTGTACTGCTATACCGGATCTTTTTCCTGCTATGCGGCAAAAGGCGGTGCGCAAACAACCACCTCGGTGGACCGGTCTGAAACAGCAATTGCCTGGGTTCGGGAAAACATGGATTTAAACGGAATCTCAAAGCAGGGCAATACGTTGATTCAGGCCCATACATTTGATTTTCTGAAAAAGGCGAAACAGGAAAATAACAAGTATGATCTGGCAGTGGTGGACCCGCCGTCATATTCCACTACGAGAAACCGGAAAAAGGATTTTGATATATTACGGGATCATCCGAAACTCCTTACCCGTGTGCAGGAATTGATGCGGC
>JAQIBZ010000228.1 GCA_027858815.1 Desulfobacteraceae bacterium | reverse complement strand
CAAGCTGAGCAGAAATTATCGCGGGCGCAAGCCTTACAGTGAAGAACATCGGAAAGCCGTGTACGGGAAAACCGTATGCACGGTTTGATGAGGGAGCATTGGTGAAAGTCTGGTTTTTTTTGGAGCACGTAGTAGCCGCGTGCGGCGAGGCGTCAATAAAAGATCCAAAGGTCGGGCTGATTCAGTGCTCTACTCTACCCGTAATTCATAAACTTTATGAGTTATAAAATTACAAGAAAGAGTCTCCTTCAGCCTTCCACCTTCAGTCTAAACCCCTGTCCCTTAAGGTTTTATACTGATCGTCGGGTACAATCCCTCCAGCTTGCCTCTGGGATATGGCTGAATCGTGTTAATGGACATATTCTGATTTTTCTGCGCATGTCCTTTCTGGAGTTCCTTGTGTGATCCTTTTTGCTGACCCTTTTTTTTGGTGCAGTTGAAGAATGCGCCATTGGCTTCCAGGATATGCTGGATTCTGTGTTGGAAGGCGGAAATAAAGCTTTCGCCGCTGCCTTCAAAAAACATATTACCTTTTGTCAGCCGGGTGTTGATTTTTGACATGGCATTAATGGATATGCTGTTTGTTTCCAGGTCTGTTTCATCTGTTATAAGCCCCCAGACAAGTTGACCGGCCGGGATTGTCAATGGTTTACTGATATCAATGATGGTATGGGGCATAATGATACTTTCTTTGCCGATTTTTAGACGGCACTCCGGCCGTCCCCGCAGAAAGCTGTTAAATCCGACAAATACATTTTTTCCCAGATCAGATTCAATGATTTTGGCACCATGAGCGGTTACATTATTGCCTTCTAAATTGGAATTGATTATGAAACAGTTTTCCTGGGCATTGGCCCCTTTTCCGAGCGTTGAGTTCTGAAGATAGGCCCTTTGAGCGATCAGGACATTTTCCCCAATTTCGGTTTTGGGCTTGATCACGGCATACCGGTCCAGGGAGGAGCTGTCGGGAACCGGGATGGGATCAATATTGACCAGGTCGAAGATTCGCTGGAAAGCCTCTTTGCGATCTTCCACAAAATCTATAAACATACCCTGAGGCTGAATGCCGGCGTTAAAATAGATATAATCGTTCAACTGCTCAGTGGGATATTGGTATAAAAAATTAAACGCGCCCGGACTGCGAACCCACACGGTTCCCGGATCAATATTTAAATGGCTGATTTCTCCGGCCTGAACATAGGAGAATGTGCCTATGACACAATCGCGCATCGTGGTAAGATCAACGGTTGAAAACGGGCCTAAGAAGCATCCATCAGACGGTGAACCATGGATATTGGCATAATGAGTAGAGATCGTGTCCTTGATGAAGAACTTTTCCAGTGTTTCCGGATCATGGGAAAAATTATGAATTAGCGTTTTGACAAACGCGCTGTCTTCAATCACGATTTCTTCATCTTTGGAGATTGGAATTTGCATATTATTAAACTCGAACCGGCTTCCCTTTTTTTTGAGTTCATCTCCCCGGACATCTGTTTTATAAAGCAGGGAATTGGTGACCCGGCATTGTCCCAGAAAATAACTGCCGGCAAGACCTGAGTTTTTGAACTGCAGGTTTAAGGGGTGGTCAGGGGAAATTCCATAAAATGCATAGAATTTGTTCATCTGTTCTTTGGGGATAAGATCCCAGACATATGGTTTAGCGTCAAACTCAAGCTCGCGTAAGTTAATATTGACCCGCTGGACGATTCGTATAAAAAGCTTTTCAAGTGCGTTAATCATATTTAAGTCTCCTTATCTGAATCTATATCGATATTCATTTCGATGCCGCATGTTTTCATGGTATGGAAAATTGCCGCAAAGACATCCGTCAAGCGCAAAATACCTACAATATCTTTGCCGCTGGTTACCAGCAGCGCCATATGAGAGCCGCGAACCAACTGGTGAATAGCGATATTTAAAGAAACCTCTTGTTCGATAAATTCTCCGGGTGTCGGTGTTTGCATCAAATCCTCTACTTTGATCAGGCCCCCTTTGCGGCAAATATCGACCAGCGGTTCTTCCTGCATCAGGCACTGATCCTTAAGGCTCATGATAAATTGAGAACTGAACTGGAATTTTCTGATATCTTCAAATTTTTTAAATTTTTCATCTTTTGGTTCAAGCGCGCGTAATACATCCAGTTGGCCGACTTTGCCGATGACGCGGTTCTCTTTATTCAGGACCAGAACTGCGCGGTGACGGTATTTGTCGTGGTCATATTCGGTCTGGGCTTTTTCCAGGGCCAGGTATGCTTCAAATAATGTGGCTCCTTGGGGTACTGTCGCATATTCCGAAATGGGAACCATGAGATCCTTTATGAGATACGTATCCACAATAAAACTCCAGTTACAGTTTATTTATAAGTAGTTATGTATTGCTGTGGCATTGCACAATTATTAAGCAAAATATTATATCATCAGAAAATCGCAATATCAAGTCGGAAAATTGTTTCGCAGATTAAGCTTAATGCTCTGATACGTTTATGAAAATTGATAAAATAATCAGGCGTCAGGTGGTTTA
>JAQIBZ010000227.1 GCA_027858815.1 Desulfobacteraceae bacterium | reverse complement strand
TCAAAGATCAGTTCACCCGGTTTTAGCTCATTATGCACAATTTTATTTCCGATCAGGTGAAATACCTGATCAGACAAATTATTTTTTGACAGTTCCATCTTTTATATCACCATTTCAATTGCACCGGAAGGACATTCCTGTTCACAGGCGTTACATCCAATACATTCTTTTTTATCTGTTAGCACCGGGAACCGGCGAAATCCAGACCCACTGTTTCTGATTTCAAGATCAATCGCACCGGTCGGGCAGATGTTCGCGCACATGGTGCAGGCGATGCATATTTCCCGGTCAAAGCGGGGTTTTCCTTTGGGGGTTTTATTCATGTTTAAAATCCATCACCTCTTCTGGCGGCTTACCCGTGTCCGTGTTCCAGTTAAACTGCCGCCAGTAATCTGCAATCTTCTGATCAATATCCACCGTGCGGTTTTTATTGGCACCTTCGGTTAACGGCGGCTGTCCTACGGCCCGGATATTCGGTTTGCAGGATTTCGGGTTAATACCGTGCTTGATGTTAAACGCCTGTTTCATGGTCTGCAGCCGCTTGCCGATATGCATATATTCTTCAGGGGTTTTGTCCCATCCGGTGACGGCGTTCAGCCACTCAAAGATGGGAAACCGGTCGGTTCCTATCTGTGCACCGAACGCACATCCGCCGGCACTGTTTAACACATTCATGAACTTGCTGCAGGCAGCCGCTTCAATGGCTTTCTTTTCCGTGACCTTGTACTTACTTGCTTTACGGTATATCAGCCAGGGGCGGGGCAGGGATTTGTCTTTTTTCCAGAGTCGGTACATTTCATAATACATCTGGGACCCGATGGTATGTCTTCCCGGATTGGCTTCCACCGCATAATGCACCGCAAATCCCGGATCAAACCGGCTGTCATGCATGGGCAATTCCTGCCCGCCGGCATGAATCGCATAACGGTCGGAGTTTTTCCCGATTTTTTCCGCTGCTTTTTTAACGCCGTCTGCCAGGATATTGCCGATACCTTCTCTTGCGATCATCTTTTCCAGCAACGCCATCATGGCGTCGGTATTGCCCCATGTCAGTTCCAGGCCGTCCGTGTCTTCTTTGGTTAATATACCGCGTTCAAAACACTCAATGGCAAAGGCAATGGTCCCGCCGGCGGAGATGGTATCCATCCCGGCACGGTTAAGCCGGTCATTCATTTGAAAAACACTTTCCATATTATCGTTTAAGGCAAGACCGGAAAGCGCCATGATGGATTCATATTCCGGTTTATGCGTTTCGCCGTTCGGGAAATTGCCTTTGCAGATGCCGCCGCATCCCAACGGGCAGGAGTAACAATGGTATTTTGATGTTTCGCTTTCAAGGATCGTATCCGGGTTGATTGAGGCGGATTGTTCTTTTTTAAAATCAAGGTTGGACCCGCCCCAGTTTTTTATGGGGGAATCGCCGAGTTCTACGGAATACTGGTTTAAGGCAATGGTTCCCCATTTGCGGAGCATAAGTTTCCATAACATGCCATCCATAGCCGTTTGAAGCGGGAGAAAACGCAGCAGAGCGGCTAAAATCCGTAACCCGTTTCCGTTAACAAACCATGGCTGAAACTGTACCCACTTGTTGCATTTTTGAGAAAGGGCTTTAATTTCTGTCCGGTTGTGGGATTCGATTTTTTTTGCGCTGTCTAAGACCACGGCTTTTAATTTTTTAGAGCCCATAACCGCGCCGAGTCCTGATCGTGCCGCCATTCGTCCCATATCATTACTGACACCGGATATGCAGGACATTTTTTCGCCGGCCGGCCCGATGCAGGCGACTTTTGGTTTACGCTTGTCGGTCAGTTCGGCAATCAGCGTTTCTTCCGTTTCAATGGCGTCTTTTCCCCACAGATGATCAGCATCTTTGAGTTCCGGCGTGCCGTTTTTAATGTATAAATAGACCGGTTTTTCACTGATGCCCTTAAAAAAAATTGCATCATATCCGCAGCGTTTAATGGCCGGTGAAAAATTACCGCCGCAGTTGGCTTCGCCGTAACCGCCGGTCAGCGGTGATTTTCCCATCACCATCCATCGGCCGGTGAACAGACTGCCGGTGCCCGTTAAAAGCCCGGAAACAAATCCCAGCATATTGTCCGGCCCTAAGGGGTCGGCGTCTGCCGGGATATTATTGTACAGGATAAATCCCCCAAGACCCGCCCCGGAGAGAAATTTCTCATAAACGGAATCCGGGATCTCCTGTTCTTCAAAGGTTGCATCAGATAAGTTGACCATTAAGATTTTACCCATATAACCGGTTGGCATGCGATCCTCCTATTTTTTGCTGGGTAGTTCATGTTTTGGCAGAGATAATTTCGGAAGCTGCTTAATTCAGATTATCATTTTTAAAATAAATTTACATTACATAAATTTGGATCATCAGAGCGATCCTATGCACTACCGTTGCGCCGGGCAAAAACAGCGGCCCCCAAAGCGCCGATAATCTGCGGGTCCACCGGGAGCGCAGTTACTTCCATCTTGATTTTTTTTGAGAGCGACTTGAGAAGACCCTGGTTTTTTGCGCACCCGCCGGTAACTGTCACCAAAGGCCGTATGCCGATACGTTTTAAAAGAGAAAAACAGCGTTTGGAAACCGCCGCCTTGATTCCTGCGGCAACATCTTCAGGCGGGTTTTTCCTGGCCAGGAGGCTGATCACTTCGCTTTCGGCAAATACGCTGCACTGTGCCGTGACAGGAATGACCTTTCTGGCATTTAAGGAAAGCATTGAAAACTCCTCAAGATCCATTCTAAAAATTCTGCTCATGGCCTCAAGGAATCGACCGGTGCCGGCAGCGCACTTGTCGTTCATGGCAAACTCTAAGACTGATCCGTCATCGGCTATGGCGATGGTCTTAACATCCTGGCCGCCGATATCCACGATGGTTTTGATATCCGGGTTACAGTAAAAGGTGCCCATGGCATGGCAGCTGATTTCAGAAATGTTTTCATTGGCAAACGCCACCTCGTTTCTCCCGTAACCCGTGCCCACAATGCGGGCAAGGTCTTTGTAGCTGTTGAGGTCTTCAACCTGTGCACATGCTTTTTCAAGGGCTTGTACTGAGGTTATTTCAGGGTCAATCTCGCTCGGAACAACTGTCGTGCTGACGATGGTGCCGTTTTCATCGAGAATGGCGGCCTTGCCTGTTGTCGATCCCACGTCACATCCGCCATAGTATTTTTTGGTCATTTTTTCATTCCTTTTTCATGATGTCATTATCTGTCATTGCATCATTGGCTGGGGTTGTTTGCTTTTCATGACATTCTCCATGAAATCATCCACCTGGCTCAACATGCCTTCGTGAGAAACAATCCGGGGGTCAACCAGGTCATAATCGAGGATCAGCAGAGGGATCTTCATTTCGCGGCACTTTTCCCGGAGGATGCCGTTCAACGCCTGTGCACTTTTGCAGCCCACATGGTTGGCAATCCAGACCATGTCGAGATCAAACTGCTTATAACAACGGAAAATATCGTCCAGATAGTTCTCAGCCGGTCCCCGGGTGTGACGAACCATGGGCCCTTGCATGATAATCTGAGATAATCCTCTGAGCATGGTTTCGGGTGTGGAGGTGTCGATCAGTTCATGACGGTTGAATGTCATGCTGTCCATGATGAGCGTGATACCATGGGCGCGTTCCATCTGGTTGAAAATATCCACAAAATGAGGAAAAGGCGGGTTCCAGAGCACGGCACGGTACTTTTCGTTTTCAACAGCAGGAATTTTTTCAGTCATATTTTTCCGTGCCAGTTCAACCAGTCGCTCATAATGCCTGATGCTTACCTTGTGCCCGGGGAACCAGTTAAAAAGCATCAGGTGGCTCAGCCATACGGCCTCAGAGGCAAGGGGAGCGGGGCTGACCCGCATCATGTCCCACAGCTCGAGTTCCAGTTCCATCATATAGTTAAGCTTCTCGCAGATCTCACGGAGTCTTTCCCAGTCCATGCGGCCGGGGGTATTTTTTTCAAGAAATGCGATCATGCCCTTAAGATCCTCAACAAAGAGCTTTTCCGCGCGTTCGTTATAGAAATGATAAGGCACGTCAACACGGTATATAGGCACATCAAGTTGTTGCTGGATGTAGGAATAGGATGTCATACCCGCGTCACAGGGCATATTCGAGCTGACAATGGCGCACCCTTTCGGCTGCTGCTGCTTGGCTGTCATTCCAACCGTCGCTTTGACAAAACTGCAGGAATCCGGGTTCATGCCGGCGTTCTCCGCCTCGTCGATAAAATCCAGGCATGCCTCGGGATCAAGAAACGGAAGTAAAATCCCCATGGATTCCGTAAGCCAGACGTTTAAACCCATGGCCATGGCGATTTCCGGCGGGACCAAATCCTCGTTAATAAGCAGACGTTCCGGCTGATAAAAAACTTCATCCAGTTTTTCCACCAGCAATATGGCTATTACATGGACTACCAGGGCGCTGGATTCGAGATACGCTCCTTTGCGTCCTTTTGTGATGCGGCGCAGCAGCTGTGTGGCCTTGAGGGCCTGAAGTATCCAGGGATACTGGCGAAGCTCCCGTACAGCACCCACAGGCCCTCGTTTAAAGAGAAGCGTGCCGACAAATTTGAAAATAATGCCCCAGATAAACGCCCAGTATTTTGCATAAATCAGCGCATCCTTGAGGCTTTTCGTTTCAATCAAAAATCCGAAAATTGAATTATCAAAAAATTTTTTAGCGTGCTCCGGCAGCCTTATGAAAAAATGTTTTACGTTTTCAAATGCGTCTTTCATGGTTATCTGAATCCTGTTCTCTTATTCCGTTTTGCATTCAAAATGATACCAAGGCCGGCAAGGAGGAGGCGACGAAAGCATACTGCAGTATGTTGAGGAGCCGACGACGAAGCCAACGCAGGTAGCGTTTGAATGCGGAATGGAATTATAATTATTTGCCCATACTTTCTATGAACGCCTGCACCCGGGTCCGCAACTGGCCTTCTCCGCCCATGCTGTATTCCCGTTCCAGTTTCAGCACCGGAATTCCTTCTTTGCGCAAGGCGCTCACCATCGGCATGGAGTCCACCCCCCAGAGATCGCAGAACTTGATAATTTCGATGACAACACCGTCCACCTTGTATTCTTTCACCGTGTCGATGATGGTTTTCAGCCGCCGGTCAAAGTCCTCCATCATCCTCGGGCACAGCGTTTTTTTTAAGGAATGTTCAGCCAGGGATTTAATCGGGTTGCCGTTCATTTCAACGGTTTTGAATCCTGTAATCGAACCGGTGCAGAAAAGATCCGCCACCACCAGCCCACCCTGGGACTCGATAATTTTGATAAACTCAGGGTCGTGGAGATGGGATCCCATCACCATTAATCGGGCGCGAAATTCCCCGGCATTGTCTCTCTTTTCGACCGTTTGCTGAAAATCGAGGATTTTTGGCAAAATCAGATTTTTGGGAGAGACCAGGGCAGCCATGAGCAGGGTGTGGAATTCGGTTCCGGTAATGGTCGGGGTCGTGTTTTTTCGCAGCTCACCAATAGACTGAATTACCTCTGCAAAGTTGTTCCATTCGGTAATGGCTTTCATCAGGGAGTCATCGCTCATATCCACGCCAAAATGAACCGATAGTTTGTCTGCAAGCATTGTGAGCTCCTCGACCTGCCAGGCAAGCGTGGCCTCGGTTACCTTGCGCGGCATGTCAAGCACATGACTGAATTCCGGTTTGTTGAGATATTCCAGATTATCATACAGCCGCTGCATATGGGCGCAGGAGGGAACAAAGACCCATCCCTGAATCAGGTCGAACCGGTCGTCGACAGCAAATTCAAGCAGGCTGCGCGTATAAGTGCAGATAAAGTTGGAAAGATAAATATCGGCAATTTCAGTGCCTGCCACACCGGGAGCGTGCAGGCGCACGGGCATCAGTTTGTCCGCCATGAGAAAGGCTTCCGGTACGAACGAGCAGGAATAGCCGATGGGTATGCGCCCGTCGGAAACCGCCTGTTCTACCAGTTCATTCTGCGGACTTTCCAGAAGTGTTTGGAATCTATTCATTTCAGCGTTCCTCTAATAAGTTTTTCAATGCGTCCAAACAGTATTTAATTCCCGCAAAGGCGCGGAGGCGCTGAGAAAATAACTCTTTGCGTCCCTGCGGCTCTGCGCGAGACAATGCCTTTATGAAAACATCACATTTAAACAGTTTTCCACTGCAGCGATGGCAGGAGATTCATCAATTTCCAGGATGCTTTTTCCTTCAATGTCAAAAGAACGTATGGTTTCATCTTCCGGAATCCATCCCAGGCAGTCCAGTTCCGGCGGTATTAAGAGTTTATCTCTTTCTTCCGCATTTCTTAACCGGTTTAAAATCAATCCCGCCTTTTCATAATCAACGACATCGTCAGATACTTTTTTAATGGTCTGAGCAACATTTATTCCCTTGCGCGAGGCATCGGAAACCAGGATCAGATGGGTGACTTTTTCCATTACCCGCCGGTTCACCTGTTCAATTCCGGCTTCGCCATCGATGACCACATAATCAAAGTTGTTCGCCATGGATGCGATCAAATCTTTTAAAATATGATTGACCTGACAGTAGCATCCTTCCGTTTCCGGTCTGCCGATGGCAAGAAATGCGATGTTTTTATGTTCTTCCAAAGCTGAAAACATTTCATAATCCAGCATGGACAGCATTTCAGTTTTATCTGTGGATTTTCCGGATTCCACGCGCCGGATCAGCTCATTTCGGATGTCATCCACGGTTTTTGTAACATCGATGCCCAGTGCGGTCGATAAGCCCACTGCCGGGTCTGCGTCAATCGCCAGCACTTTATTGGCCGGGTTAGAAGACAGGATTTTTACGATCGTTGCGCTCAGGGATGTCTTGCCCACGCCGCCTTTTCCGCACATAGCGAGTACCGCCGTTTTTTTGTTTTGAGAATCAGGCATTGGCAGCTGTCTCCTTATTTTTTAAAGCATCTCTCATAGACCTGAGTTCTTCCACATCACCGCAGACAGCGTTATATTCACATTCATCACAGTCAAAGGACATTTCTTCCGCCATTTTATTCATGGCACTGATCAGCTGCATCACATTGTTTGAAATATTCTGCATTTCAAGAACATCTTCTTTGCTTGAAGTGATGAAAATGGTTTCCACGGATCGGACATAAGGCATTTGTGAAAACTGATCAATTAATGCGCCGCCGAGATGTTGAAAGGAAAATCCATTGCTGATTGCTTCATTGCTTACCCGGCTCCATTCCCGCTGCTGCTGGGAGACGCCTCGCATCATGTAGCCTTTCAAATGGATGTCATAGCGCAATAATTCCATTTCCCGGTAACGGTCATACGTATTGTCTTCATTAAAATCAGCAGCATCAACGATGACAATTTTGCCGAACGAGACCTGTTTTCCGCTGAGAAGGGGTAAGTCCCGACCCACAATAGTAATCCGCCCGTTTTTGATTTTGTCGGGTTTATTTGCCCACAATAAAAAAGATGTGGATGCGTTTTTCGGATTGCCGAGCTCAACAGCTGTATCCTGACCCAGCACCAGGTTTCGATTCTTTTCAGACGGCCAGTCTGTTTTCTTGGTATGGAAATGTTCGGAAATAATGCCCTGTCTTTTCTTCTGATCAAGAAAAGCCGTTACGTCTGAATAATGTTTGTCAAAAAGTCCCATATTAAAGTCCAATCACCTTTTGCCCTGTATGCAGCGCCCTTTGAATCTTGCCTTTTTTCTGTTTCATGATTTCTTCGTAAAGCGTATCCATGTCTTTGGGAGGGGCGGTCTGGATTCTTTTTTTGGCTAAAGTCAGTGCGCCGGATTTGCAGGATGCCACACATACGCCGCAGCCAATGCACCGGTTCAGGTCAATGCTAATAGCGTTTACTTTTTTGCTGTCTTCTACTGTTTGCATTGTTATGGCTTTAGTTTTGCATTTTTTGCCACATATTCCGCACCCCCCACACTTTTCCGCATCCAGAACAGCATGGTAATTATTTTTTACAAATTCGGCGGGTTTGGCAAGCAAGCTCACCAGTTCCAAGCACCCGCAGCAGCATGCACAGCAGCTGCAGACAAACATGGATTCCTGGGAATTTGAAGGCATTAACACCAGGCCTTCTTTTTCATTTTGTGCAAGGATGTCAAAAGCCTCTTTTTTTTCAATCGGTTTGCCAAAGCCGTTGCGTGTATACATATCGGCAAAATCGCCAAAACCAATACAAACTTCTCTTCTGTCTGTTTCCTTGCACGGCCGTCCGATGGCATCCCTGCCTTTACGACAGACACACTCAGCCAGTGCAATATGCCCGTCATTTTGCAGAACAAGTTCCCGTATCTCATCATAGGTGGCAATGTTTAACGCCGGGGTCACGCTTTTTTCCACGGGGATTACCCGCATCTGGGGCAGGGCCGTAGAAAGAAATTCCATGGCAAATGACTGGTACATGTATTTTCGGGTGTCCATATAATAACCGGCATTCATGGTGGGCACTTTCATCTCAAAAATGCCTACGGCAAAAGGATGCAGGGCGTATTGTTTTTTCCCACCCACTATTTTGACAAAAATGGCCCCATGACTTTCCATGTTATCCAGCATGGATTGCAGGCGGTCCTCAGGTAATTCCTTGTCTTTGATTTTGTCAAAAAGCTGCTCAAAAGACTGAAATTTATAGTTCATTTCAAGAGCAATAGCTGCTTCGTCAACGGTAAAGGCATCCCTTAATAAGCGGCGCTCCACGCCGGATGCTGTTGCGGGAAAGCCAACAGGCTGTTTGTCGAGATGTTTCTGTAGTTTTTTATATACTTTATGAGATTCGGCAAAAATGCCCATGCCGTCTTTTAATTTGCTCTTCAATTGCTTCATTTTTTGGGTTTCCTTATTAAAAAACGTTATAAGTGACTAAGGTGACTAAAGTGATCTAAAGTTAAGGATTTTCAGCCATTTTTAATTGTTTTTTCCAATGGATGTAAACAAAGCAAGTAATTGGCTGCATTCATCATATGAGGGGGTTACTTTTTCTTTTGACAGCCAATTCGTTTCAATTAATATCTCAAGCCAGTATTGTGTTTCAGAAGCTTCTCCTTCACAAATTTTGATTTTATTGATGAAGTCAGCCCTGCTTCTTGCCCGGTTGGCTTCTCGATAATTTGCACCGACCGAAGTCCCGGATTTTGTAATTTGATTTCTTACAACCCTGGCTTCCAGTGTATTTGGCAACTGTGAAGATAACTGAATAACTTGCAGGGCAAATTTTTTAGTTCTTTGTTCAAGCGTTTTTGAAAACTGTTTGTTATCCATATATAAATTGACTGCGCTGAAAGCGCTTTCCATAATTTTAGTTCACTTTAGTCACTTCAAACTTTAGTCACTTATCCTACAATAATCCTCTTATATGAAAAAATTCATCCAGACGATCCCTGGTCGCTTCCCAGGATTCCACGCGGTCATCAAATCCGTCATCATTCATTATATGAACCGGATATCCGCGTTTTTCTATATCCCGGGCAAAAGGTTTGAGCATGCCCCAGGTGTTCCGGCACCCGGGCGTTCCATTGTAGATTACACAGTCTGCCTGGTAGAGTTTGGCGCATGCCAGAGATTCTTCCAGCCACATGCCGTGTTGGTCATAGGGACCGCGAATCGATCGAACCATTGGCATCCGGGCATTCATCTGAGCAATGGAATCCAGCATGGCATCCGGGCATGATGTGTCAACACTGTATGCGTTATCCGGCAAGTCCTGAGTGTATTTGTTGCCGTCCCTGAAGTTTCGGGTCAGGATCGATCCGGTATGGGCAATTCCCCGTTCTTCCAAATAGTCGTAAAAATTCATGTTAACTGTGTAGTGATCAATATAGCACATGAACAGCCGCAGTTTTTCTTTTCCGGATTTCAGGCCCGAAACACCATTTTTGATTCGCTGGTGGGCATCGGCAAGCATAATTTTGAGCAATTCCGTATATTCCGTATGTCCGGCAAAACAGAAGCGTCCCGCATATATCATTAGGTTGAATATCGGCGGAATCGGTGTGGGGACCATCAGAAGCATATCCTCAAGATCCGCAGTGATGGCGTCCTGTTTATCGACTTCTTGAAGGACGACTGCCAACCGGTCGTAGTCGAGTTTTTTCCCGGACTGCTGCTCAATAAAACGGACCAGTGCCTTGTAGTCATCCATGTGATATTTTTGGCTCCGGTCATCACCAATGGCGCTGGGATAATTTAATTGATAAAAGGGTTTGTCCAGATACGTGGAAGAAAACGCAAACGCGTTGGCATTGGTATCACAGACACCGGGGGTGTCGCATACCACAAAATCAATATCTTCAAAAAGTCCGGCAAGAAATGCCCCCAGAAATCCGCGCTGAGCGGAACAGGATGTTTCCGGCATGCCGACTTCAACACTGTGATCCATATAGTCAAACATGCCGCGTTTCCATACCAGGCAGCCGATGGCGGTCAAAATTTCAAATGTTGCCGGAACCATGTCCATGGCATAAAGGATGGTCGGGGTATTGCAGAATGTGGTTCCCACAATTTTTTTCCCCTGGTCGCGGGCGGTCAGGATATTTTCATAATAGCGGGCCAGCAGTTTTAAAAACCGCACCCCTGTGGGGCCTGCATTGATGAAGGACTGCAGTATCCCCTGATAGCTTGGAATATAACGGAGGGTTAAGTCAGTTTCCTTTTGTGAACCCAACGGAACTTTGGACGCCGCTTTCAAGGTGGTGCCCATCAGCCAGTCATAATTATATTCGGCAATTTCAGGCCGCATGTTCTGCCTCCAGCATTGTCTTTTATATTTTAAAAAATGATCGCGTTTTGAGCGCAGTCCATAACTTTAGATCACTTCAAACTTTAGTCAATTTCAACTTTTTTCTTTACCCCGCTTTTTTCAACTCAGATACTTTTTCTTCTGCGTAAAGGGCAGCGCCCAAGGCACCCATTAGTTGCGGATCAACACCATTTAATGCTTTTAACTCGATGCCCAAAGCTTCAGACAAGGCGGTGAATACACCTGAGTTTTTCGCCACACCGCCGGTCATAACGATGTCTGTTTTTACCTCAATGCTTCTGGCTAAAGAGGCCACGCGTTTGGCAAGAGAGTGATGCAGCGCATTGAGAATATCCGGTATTTCTTTGCCTTCATTGACTAAAGAGACCACTTCCGTTTCCGCAAAAATGACGCACTGGTTGGAAATGGACAGTTTTTCCGTTGATTTCGCAGCCAGAGACCCCAGTTCTTCCAGCGGCACTTCCAGGGCTTCGGCCATGACTTCTAAAAATCTGCCGGTGCCGGAAGCGCACTTGTCGTTATAGATATAACGGGCCACATTGCCGTCATCATCCATGCGGGTGGCCTTTGCATCCTGGCCACCAATATCGATGATCATCCGGACAGACGGCATGGTCTGCCGGGCGCCTTTGGCATGGCAGGAAATTTCAGACTCCACCTGGTCGACAAAGGGGATATGCTCACGGCCATATCCGGTTCCCACAATGTATCCGATATCCTCTTTGGTCAGTTTGGCTTTGTCTAAAACCATCTGCATGACTTCATTGGCTGATTCGGCCGGCCGGGTTTTGGCCCGTATCACAGCGTCTGATAATACTTTACCGTTTTCCATAATCACAGCTTTGGCAGTCAGGGAGCCGATGTCGCAGCCAGCTACTATCATGTT
>JAQIBZ010000144.1 GCA_027858815.1 Desulfobacteraceae bacterium | reverse complement strand
TCATATAAATAGACAAAAACTCCTCGCCATAGTGAATTGCTGATGACGCATCTTCTAAAATCGATCGAGCAATACAAAGGCCCCCGAAAGAACAGCTCTAAATAGATGATTGAATTTTTTCCTTATACCTGAAGAGCAACAAGGAAATGAGATTAGGGAAACCCTACATATTGTGCCTGTCTGATTTTTCATAGAAAGTTGAATCGCTATTGTAAGATGCAATGGATAGCAGTTTTCGACGGTGAGCACTATATCAAGCTGGCTTGGATGTTTTAAATCACAATTCAAGACCCGGTACCAATTGTTCTCCATGATTTAAGACGTCATGCAGCTACTTATGCCAGTCGCTCGGGTGTTCCGATTGAGATTGTCTCAAAAGTCATATTACGACATTCTAATCTTTCAACAACTGAGCGGTATCTTGGTAAAATAACTGATGTAGAAGCCATGAAATGGATTGATACGCTGTATGCATAGGGAAAAAATCAGGGTGAAATATAGTTTTTTTTCGCCCTGATAATTTTCTTCAATTCAGTGGGGGAAAATTTCAGAAATCACAACTTTTGAAATAATCATTACCACAAGATAGGGTCTATAAACATTTAGGGGGAATTCCCCACGGGAATTTAATTAACCTTATAATATAATGAGGCAAATCGTTTTTTTGACCTTCCAAAATTTATACGTAATTTTAATGTTTTTTTCTGGGGGCCTCAAAAACTTGAATTATGTTTTTTATCAGTTAATTATAAAGTATCTCATGATGGATTTGCCCTAAACGGAGCCCAACAGTCAATGCTACTTGTACACATATATATATCTTGACAATCTATTTCTGGTTATATATATATGCACAATAACTGACAGGGCGTATATATAATTATGAACGATATAAGAAAAAAACAAAAAAAAATTATTAGAGAACAATTAGATGACACCTTAAGTCGTTTTTCGAGTATTGCCACGGTAAACAGGCCAATGAAAGGATGGATTCGTGCAATCCGCGATGCTTTGGGAATGAATATGCGACAATTTGCTGATCGGCTTGGGGTCAGTAAATCTCGAATTTCCCGAATAGAACAGGATGAGATTACAGGAAGCCTTACCCTTAAAACCATGAATCGAGTTGCAGATACACTTGATTGTGTTTTTGTTTATGGCTTTGTGCCTCGGACAAGTTTAGACGATACTGTCACAAAACAAGCCTCAATTGTTACGAAAAGACGAATGAAACGGCTTATGCACACTATGAATTTGGAAGATCAAGGACTCTCATCTAAAAATGCTAAAAAAGCATTTAATAATATGGTAGCCGAAATCATCGATTCCCCTTCTGTGTTGTGGGAGAAAGATAAATAATGATAGAGAATGCTGACGGTGCAACCCCTCTTGATTATAACGAACTCAACGGGCTTTTGCCGACACATATTACAACCCGTGGTGAGCTTGATTTTTTAGAAATGGAAAATATTAAGCAGGCGATCATGTGGAGTGAGAACCTGAAAACTACTGATATTTTAAATATCGAATTTATTTGTAGACTTCACAAAAAAATGTTTTCCAATGTCTGGAAATGGGCAGGAAAATTCAGGAAATCTCAAAAGAATATTGGTATCCCATATATTCAGATCGAAGTGGAACTGCAAACATTGTGTGATGATGCTCAAGCATGGACAGAGTATAATACTTATTCTGCTGATGAATTCGCAGCACGATTTCACCACAGGTTAGTCTTTATTCATCCATTTTCAAACGGAAATGGTAGGCATGCACGACTTATGGCAGATTTAATTCTTGAAAAATTATTCACTGTAGAAGTTTTCTCCTGGGGTGGAGAGAGTCTTGCGAATCACAAGAAATCCAGAGAAGAATATATTAAAGCTTTAAAATTAGCAGATGAATATGATTATTCTCTGTTACTTGAATTTGTTAGATCCTGAAATTGAAAAAACAGAAATTAAGGGATATCTTATTAATCCCAACAAACAAAAATCACAATGCAAACCGTTTATTTTAGTGGTTCGGTGAATATATGCCTGCCATTTTCTCCAACCCGTTCACAAAAAATGATGACCGACGAAGAGCACGTTCATTTTCCTTGGAGTCCCTATCTTATTCTCGAATCAAAGGTAAGAATTGAATTGACATTTGTTCGTGTAATCACAACTTTTGAGTATTTTTCGTTACCACAAGATGTGGTGAAATTTGGATATTAAAAAATTGGCTTTGGTACATACAGTTATCGATAGTGCACGCTTTTGGAAGTCCTTTCATTAGTGAAGAATAATAGACATTATGTGCATTTTTTTCAAAATTTCAAACACTATTGCTTACTTGAATCAATCAGCAATAAAAGCGATTTAACTTTTTTGAGGTAAGAATGGGAAATGCTTTTTAAGACATTGATTTTTAAAATTTCTTCAAGATAGTTTTTAGCCTCCCTTTTTCTATTATCCTTTAAATCAAGCAGAGCAAGATTATAATATGCTTTCCAATGCATGTTGTCTATTCTGATCTGTTGCTCACAGTAAAGGTGGGCTTTTTGTTTTTCTCCTTTCCGATAATAAACTTCTGCCAGATTAAAATTTGTATCCCTGTAATACGGATCTATTTGAAGAGTATGTTCCAAGTAGTGAACTGCTTGATCATCAAGTTTCATGGTGTTGAAAATTGTTCCTAAATGAAATAATGCCTCTTTATTCTTTGGGTCTACTTGAATAATCTTTTTCAGCAACACCACCGTCTTCTCCGGTTTCACTGTTGTTATTTTATAAAATAAATTTTCACTGATGAGTTTCTGGTAGGTTAATTTCAGAGGATATATTGTGATTAAAACAGTAATTATTATAACAAGAATAATTCGGATGTATTGATTTTTACCCGGTATATATATTTTTAAAATGCTATTTGATTGATTGCTATTTGAAAGGCCTAATGCAAGCCATAACAACGAAGATATGGCAATGTATCTAAGGTTTTGAGAGAACATGCCATCGCATAACAGGCCAATGATTGCAGCAGCAATACCGATGTCAATGATTGTTTTTCTGCGAAGGAGCAGTTTCAGAGACTCAAAAATAATCCAGCAGAATAATATATATCCAACAAAACCAGTTTCTGATATTATTTCAAGATGCTCATTATGGGGATGGGCTACCCTATAAAACTCATCCATTGGCTCATTAAGCGGTGTTGCTTTGCGATTATTTTTGAATAGGGGATAATAAATTTCAAAAGTTCCCAACCCTCTCCCCCAAAAAGGCTTTTTTTTGATCATTATTATTGTTTGTCTATACCAGTGCAGACGGTAGGTGATCGTTGTGGAATCAGATAGAGGTTTTAAAAAGCTTTTCTCTGATTGAAAAATAAAGCTACCAATTACTAAACTTAAAATTGTTAAGGCAGTAATAAGTAATTTGTGATCTTTGAGTTTCCAGACAAAACAGTTGCCTTTGAGCATCAATACTAAAAAAAATATTGATATTATGCATGCAATCCAAGACCCACGAGTCTGAGACATGACCAGCGAAATTGTAGTAAATCCACTGACAAGAAAGAAGAAAGCAGAAAAGATACGGTTCTGGCTTCGGAGATACGAAATAGCCATTGAAATAGTTAATGGCAGCACGAAGGCAGAAAACCCTCCCACAAGATTAGGATTTCCTAACGTAGTATGAATCCGTGTGCCGACGTGCAAACGAGTTGAATCTATGCCAAGAGGCAGAAAGTCAAAGTCATAACCTAAAAACTGACCGATGCCATAAAGCGAACAGATTAGCGAAACGACGGATAGAGTAGATATCATGTGGAGAGAGAATTTTTCATTCCCGACATTTGAAATAATTATAAAAGTACTGACTTGGAAAGAAAAAAGAACAAGCGAGTAGTCATTAGTATACGGGAAGATGAAAAACAAGATCAAGATGTAGATAAAGTAAATCATTACAGCAAAGAATAGTCGGGAGTCGCTCATTATGATGAATCCGCTTTTTGAGGCACGGACCAGCAATGATAGTATGCATAGAGACGTAGATACTATGAAAACAGCATCTTTTATCGAATTGTACGGATGGAGATGTTTCGGCCATACAGCAAGAATAATCAGGCTAAAACTGAAAAACAGGATAAATCTGATTCCATTTTTTATTCCGGTATGAAACGGCATTATTGTCATAGTTAACTAATAAGATTTTTAAAAAGAATAGGGTTTCTCAGTTGTTTCAAAATAGGTTGACTTTAATGAATTTATTGGTATTAATACTTCTATTATTCGGAATATAGCCTATTTCGAAATAGATTGAAAGAAGACAATTCATGTTTATAATTTTGGAAGTATGAACAACAAGTTGAATTGAATAGTCACCAATTGTACTTGAGGTTTTTCTTTTTTCTGTAGGACCACATTTTTAAATTTCAAGACTCGAATGCAAGTGTGCAAAGGGGGTTACATGAAATGTTATCGTTTGTTGGTTGTCCTTACAGTTATTTTGATTTTTTATCCAATGACTGTTTACAGTGGGTGCCTTAATTGCGTTATCTCTGCTCCTATTGCACGAGGATGCGAGCAAAGTCAGGGAAGCTGTTTGCCGTTCGATTTTGAAAATATTAATGATTATTGTTCCCAGAATTCTGAGCCCAACCGTGCAATATTCGAAATATGTGATTGTGTAGATGATGGTGTATTTGAGAATGTGGTTTTGGGAGATGTTCTTGATATATCTATGGAGATTCTCGTAGATAGAGGATCTGGTTTGGAGTCTGGTGACAATGGTGTTTACTGGGCTGAGAATGTTAATTCAACAGGCGGTATTCCAATGCAGACATACAGTTCTACCGTTGATGCCTGCTCGGACACTGACACAACCCCTGATTTTATGTTTTCGGGTCAATTTCAATATCTTCTGGCACTTGGAAGCCAGGGTGATGTGTACTTAGGTACATCATGCGCAATTCCAGATAGTAATCGAGTAGTTAAAATTATGCCTGTTAATGGTCAGCAGGGAAGCCACGGATATACTGTTACTGAGGATGATGTTATTAATAACAGGTGCTCGTGGCGAATTGACATTCCTAACATTAGGGTCGATTCCAACATGACTGTCGGCGGAGAAAAAGTATATGTTAATATATGTCTTAGCAGAGAAGACGTCTGGTGTTGTTATGTTATTTATATCGGTGAATTATGCTGTCCGCCATCCTTAGAAGAATCTTTGGATCAGTATGATTTAGTCTGGACAACAGGGGGCCACAATAATTGGTTTGGCCAGATAGAAGAGAGTCAATATGATGGGGATGCCGCCCAGTCAGGGCCTATTGATCATAATTCTGAAACTTGGATTCAAACCATATTTTTCGGAAATATGACCTCAGGGACACTATCGTATGCTGCATCAGAGACTTTAAAATATAACCTGTCCTTTTACTGGAAAGTTTCTTCCGAGCTGGATTATGATAATTTAGAGTTTTGGCTAAACGATCAATTAAAAACACAAATTTCAGGTGAAGTCGACTGGGAAAGGCAGTCTTTTGTTGTCAGCCCCAGTGACACCCTTAAATGGTCCTATGAAAAAAATGGTAGCTCGACAGATCATCTTGACACTGCTTGGTTAGATCATGTAATGTTCGGTATCTTAGGAGACATCTATCGGCCAACCCCTGATCAAAAAGAAATTAATCTTGCAGATGCAATAGTTGCTCTTCAAATTCTTGCAGGCATAGATAGGAGTGGTATTTATCTCGAGGGAGATGTCAACGGTGATGGGAAGATCAGCCTTGTGGAGGCGATTTATATTTTAGAAATAATTGCTGGTACAAGGTAGAGGCTGGCAATATTGTATTACCAGTAAGAGTTCACATATTGTTATTAATGAAGGGTGGTCGTTGAAGTCATTGGCCACCCTTTTTAATAGAAACGCCTATATTTTATAAATGCATATAGCTTGCCACAATGTGCACTGCCAAAACCCTCCTCACCTGTGCATATTGCAATAGCTATGCCTGTCCTTTAACCTGAAAGGCAATATCAAGATCTTGTGGTTTGATCCGTGTTAGAAAAACACCAGATACTCTGAAGATATACCAGCTTTTTCATTAATGGCTGAGGCTTTGATAAGTCTGTATTATCCCAAAATCCCATTATTCTAAGAAGTGTTACCTTTCCTTACATGCTCGTCTTTTTTCATTTTCGCAAAATATATTATCTAAAATCAGTGCTGCAATTAATTTTAATTTTTGATATTTTCATTATAAATATCAAAACATGCTTTAATCCACCCAACCATTACAATGAGGTCTTTGATATGGAAAAGGAAACCAGCGCACCCCGCCGCATCGTCCTGATTACCGGCGCATCTTCCGGATTTGGCAGAGCCTGTGCGCTTCATCTGGGCCAGAGTGCGGTATCGAGTCTACGGGACAATCCGCTCTGCGAATTTTGATCATCAAACGGTTGCCGATACCCCTGAAGCTTTTTTCAAAACTATCCCCATGGACATCAGAGACGCATCTTCTGTTACCAAAGGGGTTTCGCATATTCTGAAAAAAGAAGGGCGTATCGATGTTGTCGTGAATAATGCCGGTATTGCAACGGCCGGCGCCATCGAGGAAGTTGCAATGAAGGAAGTGCAAAACCAGTTTGAAACCAATTTTTTTGGTGCGATGCGGGTGTGCCAGGCGGTTTTGCCTCAAATGCGAAACCAAAAATCCGGATGCATAATAAATATCAGTTCCATCGGCGACGTCATGGGACTCCCGTTTCAAGGTGCTTACAGTGCGTCCAAATTTGCCATGGAAGGAATGAGCGAAGCCCTGCGAATTGAAGTTAAGCCGTTCGGTATCAGAGTGTGCTGATCGAGCCCGGTGATTTTAAAACCGATTTCACTAACAACAATTACTTTAACGGATCAACCATACCGTTTATTTTTAGAATTTCCTGCCACTCGTTTTCACCCACCGGCATTACAGACAAACGGTTCCCTCGTTTCATGACGCCCATCTTTTCCAGCACCGGATGCGCCTTTAAATCATTTCTTGTCACGGGCTGCTCCAGGTCGGTCACAAACTGAATGTCCACCATATACCATATGGGGTTTTCGACGCTGGATTTAGGATCATAGTGTTCCGATTTTGGATCCCATGCGGTATAATCGGGATACCCATCCTGAACGACCTCTGCAATGCCGACAATGACAGGCGTTTTAATATTGCTGTGATAAAAAAGTATCCCATCCCCTTTTTTTATCTCATCCCGAAGCAAATTACGCGCCTGGTAATTTCGCACCCCATCCCAGCAGTCAGTTTGACCCGCAGACTGTTTAAGGTCCTCAAATGAAAAACAGGATGGTTCAGATTTCATCAGCCAGTAACGACGTTTTTTGTTCATAATCAAAAAATTCCACCTGTGTGATTTAAAAATCAAGTTTTACAAAAGTTTATGCCGTTGAGTATCGATAATAAATAACAAAACTTTCATGAGATATCAACACTCTTACTTCAGGAAATACTGTAAGCCACTTGTCCTATGACTTTAATTTAGCTAGTTGATTTTCAAATCAATCTTGACTGAATCCTATGATTTATTTTATAAGATTCCAGAATCCAAAGTATGGCCCCGGCTGGCATCATTTAACTCCCTCTTGAGGAACCAAACACATGTTTAATGACAAAAAAGTTGTCGTAATTATGCCTGCATACAATGCAGCAGCGACGTTAAAAAGGACCTATGATGAAGTGGTGGCACAAAAAATAGTTGATCTGGTCATTGTGGTAGATGATGCCAGCAGCGATGAAACAACAAGAATTGCAGGAACACTGCCCAATACAATTGTTCATACCCACCCTAAAAACAAAGGGTATGGTGCCAACCAGAAAACATGTTACCGGCTTGCCATAGAGCAGGGTGGCGACATCATCATTATGGTGCA
>JAQIBZ010000129.1 GCA_027858815.1 Desulfobacteraceae bacterium | reverse complement strand
AAATGACCGGATATTTTGTATCGCATGTGATGGTTTTGTTTCCTGCTGAAAACCCCGTTGCAGGAATTAAAAGTATTAAGACACAAACAATGCTCAAAATAGTTATGAATTTCTTTTTCATTTTTTTCCCTTAAAATGAGTTTTGTTGGCCTCGATCATCGTTTCGGCCACCTTTTCCGTAGGGTGTTATCCCCGCCCGTTTTTTATAGAGCCCGGTATCCAGAGATGAGAATGACTCACACCTTCGTCATACTCGTTTTTCGGGAGGGCATAAAGCCCTCCCCTTGTTTTTCGGGAGGGCATAAAGCCCTCCCCTACATATGGCCGAAACGATGATCAGGGCCTTTATTTAATTTAAACGATACACACTATAATGTCAAGACAGGTAGTTTTCTAAGATCTAAGAGAAGGTAGTTCTCTAACAATAATACAAGAAATGAGCAATTAACAGTTCATTTCAAAACAATTAATGCATCAACGGCAACCGGTTCCGCACCACAGATCATAATCGGATTAATATCAACTTCCTTTATTTCATCATGGATAAAGGGCAGCTTGCTTAATGTTGATAAAATTGTTGCCAATGATTTTATATTAACAGCCGGCATCCCCCGGTATAAAGAAAGTAACTTTTCACTTTTGATATCATTGACCATTTCTTCGGATTCAGCATCACTCATCGGCGCAATTCGGTACGTGACATCATTTATTGCTTCGGTAAAGATACCACCCACGCCAAAGGCCACACAATGGCCGAACTGTTCATCCAACATGATACCGGAAAGAAACTCCCGCTGTCCCCGGATCATTTCCCCGACAAGAACAGCCACCGGTTTTCCGGCGAATTTCTGAATCTCTTGATATGCGCTTAAAAGACTTTGTTGATCTGAAATATGTAAATGAACAAGTCCTAAATCAGTCTTATGCAAAATCGATGAATCACACGCTTTCACAACAACCGGAAAACCGATTTTCTGCGCTGCTTCAAAAGCATCTTTCTTATTATGACATAAAACTTCATTCGGAACAGGAATACCGTATGATGCAAGCAGCCTTTTGGCATCATATTCATCTAAATTATTTTGATTATTTTTTGTAGCCTGTTTTAATATTTGTAAGGCCGTATCATTTGGTGTCAATTCCAGAGGCGGCTGATACGATTTTCTATCCTGAATTCCCTTATATTCCACCAGTGCAGAAATGGCATGAGCCGCTTTTTCCGGAGAATCAAAAACCGGAATGTCATTATCCTCATATTCTTTGGTATATTGATCCGACCGGTCAAAAAACGAGGAAACCGTCATGGGAATATTGTTTTTAAAGGGTACCCGAACAGAGTCTGTCAGGTCCTTTGTTGCTCCTTTTATCATATCTTCAATCGTTACTCCCGGCATAAGCTCAGAAAGATGAGGAAAAACCGCTGACAGAAAACCGGTGGACATGGCACCATGGAGCACAATGCCGTCAACTTCCCCGCTTTTCATCACCAGATCCGGAATGGTATGCGTCATGACTTTCATATCCAGCGCAAATGTCAAATCCACGGGATTGCCGCAGGGCGCATGAGCCGGAATCAGGGGTTTAATCTTTGCCTGCAGTTCTTTTGAAAAAGACGGCATGGTACAGCCATTGCCATCACAGGTGTCCGCAATCGCAGATCCGGGTCCGCCGGAATTGGTAATAATCCCTATACGATTTCCTTTGATCTTCGGCTGAGTGGCAAATGCCCATCCAATGCCGTAAAGATCCTCCACTGAATAAACCCGGATGATACCGGCCTGCTTGAAAAGGCCGTCATAGAGGTAATCCTTTCCGGCCATGGCACCGGTATGGCTGAGTCCGGCCCGGCCGCCGGCTTCAGACCCGCCGATATACTGAGCAACCACTGGTTTATGCGGTGTGATCTTCCTGGCAACCTGCAAAAACCGTTTCGCATCACGAATACTTTCAATATACATGGATATCGCAGTGGTCTGGTCATCTTCTCCAAGGTATTCCAGCACATCAATAATGTTGATATCCGCTTCATTTCCCACACTGACAGCTTTGCTAAGTCGAATGCCGCGTTTTTTGAGGTAGTCAATTGTCTGGGCTACATATGTCCCGCTCTGAGAGATAAGACCCAGTTTACCGGGTTTGCCTACAATTGGAGAAACTGATGTGTTTAAGGAGATCTCGCGGTTGACAATCCCCATGCAATTCGGCCCCACAAATCGGATATTGTATTTTTTTGCCAACGCTTTGAGTTGCTCTTCCAGGTCTGCGCCCTCTTCTCCGGCCTCGTTAAATCCGGCGGTAATAACAATCGCATATTTTGTACCAAGCTTTCCAAACGCTTCAAACACCGGAAGCAGATACTGGGACGGAAGTACAAACATTGCCAGATCCGGGACTTCAGGAAGATCAAGGGGAGACTTAACCGCCGGGTGTCCCAGTACTATTTTTTCCGTTGGGTGCACCGGGTAAAATGTTCCTTTAAAACCGTCTTTTAAAATACTTAATGCATGCATGGTTCCCATTTTCATGGGATTATTACTGGCGCCGACAATGGCGATGGATTTTGGATTCATCAGCGAATGGAAAAAAGATTCGGACATAATGTAGCTCCTGTGCAAGAATGAATAGTAGAAACAATAGAAGCAGGTTAACAGGGAAAAAATAGCGATGCAATAAAAAACCGAACGTTCGTTCTTTTAGCCTGTATGTGACTATAAATAAATTCGGCGTTGATCATCGTTCCGGTCAATCATCAAAAATCGCCGGGAAAGAATCCCGGCCTACGAAGTTGAAATCATGGGAGATGGGTTGTAGGTCGCGTTTCTTACGCGACAGGGATTGTGACCGAAACGATGATCAACGCGATAAATTCTTAAAATATAATTTAAGAAAATCAAATGGTGGTCTTTAACGACAAATTTTGATATATTTTTTTTTGAATTCACCATATTAATAACAAACAGGGAGCACCCCATGACAGAAACAGTATCTATTGTAAAATATACGTCCAGTCCGGATTCTATGAAAAAAACCATTGAATTGTGTGATGGGTTCAAAAACCTTAACCCATCCGATCATGTGATGATCAAACCCAATCTGGTGGCCTGGGATGATCAGTTCCCAATTGCCTTTTTCGGGGTTTACACCACCACCCGCCTGGTAGAAGATCTGATTATCTGTTTAAAAAATTTCGGATGCACCGATATCACCATTGGCGAAGGATCGGTTCAAATCAAAAAAAATATGGGCACATTTGCTGCTTTTGAAGGGCTGGGTTACAAAGCCCTTGAGAAAAAATACGGGGTTACTTTAGTCGACTTTAATAAAAGCCCAACTGAAGCATTTACCTATCATGATGAGCATCAGCTCCACATTGCCAAAGAAGCGGTGGAAAGTGATTTTTTTATCAACTTTCCGGTATTAAAAACCCATGGTCAGACCAAAATTTCATTGGGACTTAAAAATCTGAAGGGATGCCTGAAATTAAAATCCAGACGTCACTGCCATAACCCGGAATCCGGGCTCGAGTTTTCCTTTTCCCATATTGCGGATTTTGTAAAACCTTCATTAACAATCATCGACGGGATTTACGCATTGGAGAAAGGCGCACTTCACTTTGGCAATGCTTATCGCAAGGACGTGATCATTGCATCCCGGGACATACTGGGAGCAGACCTGGTCGGTGCGCAAACAATCGGTTACGCTGCCGAAGACATCGATCACTTTAAACATTATGCTACGCGCAACAACAAACCTTTGACAATTAATAATTATAAAATAACCGGCGAGAAAATTGACGACCACATTAAGCCCTTGAAATGGGACTGGACCTGGACCAAAGACAATACCGGACCGGGAATTTTCGAAAAGCTGGGCATCACCGGTGTGGCCCTGCCGAAATATGACGAAACCCTTTGCTCCGGATGTTCTCCCATTGCAAATATGAGCAGTATTTTAGCGCTTTCCGCTTTCAAAGGCCAGCCGCTGCCCAATGTTGAAATCTTAAATGGGAAAAAAATGCAGGCGCGCCCCGGATATGACAAAACGGTTTTGCTCGGAAACTGCATAATCAAGGCGAATAAAGAAAACAAAGACATTAATGAAGCAATAAAGGCCAAGGGATGTCCGCCATCTGAAAAGGATGTGGCCGAAGCAATGACGACAGCCGGCCTGGAAGTCAATATTTTAGCCTATTACGGCTTTATGAAACAGCAAAGTGAGAAGTATAACGGCAAAGAAGGTTATGATCAGGAATTTTTTAAGGCATGAGCAGTATTAATGGCTTCGTAAAAAGTCGACTTCTGATGGCAAAGAAAAAAGTTCCACCATTCATATAAAATTGGCAAGGCGCGCAAATCCTGAGTGATGATTTGTACTTAGCGTACCATGAAGAAATGAAGGATGCAGCGCAACAAAGAATTTGGACTTTTTACGAAGCCATCAGTATTATCCATTTAAAATCCCCACCACTGCACCGGTCATGCAGGTGGCGATTGTCCCGGCAACAATCGACCGGAATCCGAGAGATACGATATCCTCCCGGCGTTCCGGGGCAATGCCGCCAAGACCGCCGATCATGATCCCAAGACTTCCGGGATTTGCAAACCCGCATAGCGCGTATGACATGATCCATCCGAATATCCGCTGAAGGGTAATTGCCTCATTATTAATTTGAGGGAACAGGCCTATGAAAAGATTTACCAGATGCACCAGTGCGACCAGAACAATGATCATGGCAATGATATTTAATAGCAGTTCAAGCCCCTGAATGGTTCCTTTTGTTATGGCATCCATTGTGCCGGAAGCCTGTTCCGGAGCGGTTAACTCGCCGGATGTCAGAGAATCGGTTTCAGGAACCATTATTTTTGATACCACAATAGCGGCCGGCACACTGATGATAGATGCGGTCAGAATATGACCGATAAATAGGGAGCATCCCCTCCCCCGATGAACCCGAATACAAATGACGTCCCGGCATTGGTGGATTCCTGGAGTGCCATAACCGCCCGGTTCAGGTAGACAAATGTATTGGTGAAAAATGGAAATTTTAAAAGGACTACCCCCAGTGCAAGCTGAATAATCATACCGACAATGACAATTCGAACCGGAAACTGCCGTTTGTTCTCACTAAAACACCAGGCAATAAGCACAAAAGACACAAATCCGAAATTACTCTGAAAATTCATCGTTTAGTCTTATCCTTTATCATCGAATGTTCCATGTCGCCCCTTCCCTTTAGTAAATTTTTCAAGACCGTCAACAAGTTCCGGACTGTTAATAGATTTCACACCATGCTGATATTCATTCGCCAGTGCATCCTCTAATGTCATTGAAAACTGTTCACAGGCGCTCAAACGATCATTACGCATACAGGTCTGTGGAAACCGGGACAATTGTTTTGCCATTTTTTCTGCTTCCGCACGGCAGGTTCCGTCTTCTACCACCCGATTGGCAAGGCCCATGGCCAGTGCCTCATCCGAATAAACCGGACGCCCGGTCAGAATCATATCAAGTGCCCGGCTCAAGCCAATCAGACGCGGTAAACGAATGGTGCCGCCATCTATAAGCGGAACTCCCCATCGGCGGCAGAAAACACCGAGCACCGCACTTTTTTCCACAATACGCAGATCACAGAATACTGCCAGTTCAAGACCACCCGCCACTGCATAACCGGATACGGCTGCAATCACGGGTTTGCTCAGACACATCCGGGACGGGCCCATGGGCGCATCACCCGTTTCTTCAAATCGGTGAACCCGGTCCGGATCGGTAATGGCTTTCAGATCTGCTCCGGCGCAAAAATTACCGCCATTCCCGTAAAGAACAGCTACATCTGAATCAGCATCTGATTCAAATTGTCTGAACGCATCAGCCAGGTGATCAGCATTCGGTCTGTCAATGGCATTGCGCACTTCAGGATGATTGATGATGATGGTAAAAACCCGATCCTGTTTTTCTATTTCAATCGTCATGGAAAAATTCCCGTCATGTAAAACGTTCAAAACAGACTGCTTGTATTTTTTTTGACTTATATTACAGTCAAACAATTATAATTTCAATACATTCCATTTTTTTGACAGGCAGAAAGGATATGAGTGATGAATCCATGTATTCCCGATGCAGGTGACATGGCACCGGACTTTAATGTGCTGACTGCCAGCGAGGAAGAATTTCAGCTCAAAAACGCATTGAAAAACATAACGCATTGAAAAACATGGTGTTCCGGGGGAATCTGGCAGACTGAAAACATTATGGAATGTTCCCATTAAATCCTGTTATTATTCCATTGAAAAAAATGATGCGCAACCGGAAAGAAAAAGGTAAATAATCTGATCCAAAGTAAGCTATCTTTACTCATACGGCTTTTGGAAAACCCCGAAAATAGTCCTGATCCGGTCCTCGGTTAAATTGCGAAAAACATTTTTAGATTTTTCAGCTGCCGTACTGCCCAGCAGCAAGGAGATCCCTGGTCTGGATCTTTTTTTTCGTGATTCAATGTATTCTGATTGTTTCATAGACGCGGCCCGTTTTTTTGCGATACTTTGAAACCATTTTATCGCCTTATGGGAAACATCCCGCCATTGCAGTTCTTTAAATCCTGATTGATTTAAACTTAAACGAAGGGCATCCGGTTTAAACAAAAAACTCATGGATGCGTCACCAGCCCAGGGTACTGGAAAATAAGGTGGCGAATTAACACCCGCGCAGATCTCGTACAATGCGAACACTCCCCCTGGCTTGAGAACACAAAAGATGCTATCAAACAATTTTACTTTGTCTTCAATATTCATGATTGTGTGAAGGGTCCACACGGCATCAAACATCTGATCATCAAACACAAGCTCCGTCATGTCGCCCTGCTTAATTTTCACCATGTGTGACAGGCCGGTTTGTTGTGTTATCATGTTTCCTGCTTCACAATATTCTTCAACCAACTCTACGCCCGTGACAACACAACCGAATTCCGCCGCCAGCATCCGGGCCGGACCACCGACACCGCAACCGATATCCAGAACGTGCATTCCTTTTTGTAAATCCCCCAGCCGGGCCAGTTCACGTGTGGCTGCCCGCCCCCGGATATGAAATTCGTCAAGCGATTCGGTGTCTGTGTAGTCTTTTATCTGTTGCCCGGCTTTTTCAAATGCCGACCTGATATTGGATTCAAGATCCGTCTGACGGTAATGGGCTGTGATCAATGTCTGATTATTTTTTATTTTCATATTTTTTATATAATGAATAATCGTAACATAGTGAAGCTTTAATTCTTGAATTTTGTCGTATGATCATGATAATTAGTTGATTTTTATGGGGTTGTAGAAAAATAAAAATTGTATCATTATGACAGGCAATAAAAGGGGACACAAGAATGGAACCGGTTACGATCAGTCTTATAGTGCTTGGAACGGCATTCACCAATGAAGGGATCAAATTTCTATGGAAACAGGCGGATACTATTGTCAACCGATACAACAAACGCAGATATAAAGATTTTGACCAAAACAATGCACCGGCTGAGGCAAAAGACCCGGAAACAATTGTTACGATAGATACGGCTGATGCGCCCCGCTTTTTGGAACTGCCGTCTTCTTTTTCCATTGATTTCGACCGGGCAAAAGAAAAAGCCGGTAATTTAGCTGTTTTGAGTGAAGCGTTAGCACCTTATGCCAAAGATGAGCGGCGTCCTGACACTTTGGATAAAGAATTAACACGCACAATGGATACATTGCAGCAGATACTCGAATATGTCTATCATCAGCCATTTCAGGTCAACGAAGAAGTCTGCCGAAACATTGTTGAAGCCACCCGCGGCGGTACCGTTGATATCGGTACGAGCGATCAGCATGTTAAAGAATCCGGTGAAAACGTGATCCGAGCAGAAGGCCCCGGATCTTCCATAAAAATCGGTAAAAGTGATCAAAAAATCGGTTAAACAAAAAGTTGCAGTTAAGGAAGCTCTCATAATGCCTCAAAATACCAAGCCGTTTGTAGACCGAAAAGAAGCAATAGACCTGTTTGAACGATTCATTGATTTTGAAAAACCGATAAAAAAACCGTTTCTAAACTTCTACGGCATGAGTGGGATTGGAAAATCCTTTCTGATTGACTATTTGACGGAAACATACCTGCACAATATTGCTTTCATCCATATATCATTTGAACCGGGTGCCGGCGACTATGACTATAATTTCATAATCAATCAGATTATACGCGTTCTCCGGCCAAAAACTGATGCTGCCGAATCTTTCCGGCAATTCAAGGAAAAAAGAGACCAATGGCTGGATGAAAGTAAAAAACAAATTAACAGGATCGAAAATACCATACTGGCAAGCGGCGGCAGTACTATTGATATTGGCACAAGTTCGCAAAATGTCACGCTGGAAAAATTGCGCACAGAAACCCGGCACCGGATCACGCAGGCTTTTTTTGATGCACTTGATAAAATCGCTCCCGGTCCGCTGTTAATTATTTTAGATGCAATCGAAAACCTGCTGCCCGAAACCGGTATCGAAAAAGAGACCCCCGATTATGCCGGCTGGCTCATCAACTTTCTGCTTCAAATAGCAGACATCATGCCAACAGCGCGCGTCATGCTTTCGGGCCGGAACCATATAAGATATGACAGCCTGAATACGAAATGCAATTTTTGGGAACTGCTCCACCTTCCCTCTGATGATGTTGTCGACTATCTTCAGCAATTAGGTATCAAAGATGAAGATTTGATATCGGCGATCTACGGCATTACCAATGGTTATTCGTTGAGTGTCGCGATGGCCGGTGAATTATGGATCGAATCCAAAGGGTCGCTTTGTGAAGAAGATTTAACCACGGAGGAATTTACCCATGCATACAATAATAAATTGGTACCGGAACTTTTGATGCGGCGGATAATGGATCGGGCGGATGACCACATAAAACCCATGATAAAATATGCGGGTTTTTTCCGTTACTTTACGTACCAGGTTTTAAAAGAGACCCTGATTCCGGACCTGCGCGAAGAAGATTTTCAGCGTTTTATCAAATATTCGTTTATCAGTAAAACCGGCAGGCATTATCAATATCACGCGGAATTGCGCCGGCTGGTTACCGGTAATTATCTCGAGCAGGATTCCAAAAATTTTCGCCGGGACCATGAAACAATTTATCAATATTTTAATAATCAGGAGAGCATTGAAAAAGATAATGACCGCCGGAATCATGACGAACAATTCTATTATGGGATTTATGGGCAGGTTGAAGGCGTTTTTGAAGAATGGGAAAACACCTGCTACCGGTATTACAACACCTGGCAGACGGAAAATTTGAAACTCATCCTCGATATGATTGACGAAATTCAACAGCTATTTTCCGATAAACAAAAAAGTGATATTTATTCTGCTAAAGGAAAATTGTTTGAACGATACTACGAGTGGGACAAAGCTTTAGAACATTATTTCAAAAGTGAGCAGATCCTCATCGACGTGGGCGATAAGGCCGGGCGGGGCTATACGTCTTTAAATATCGCAACAGTTTATTATCGGCAAAATGACAAAACAGCCATCCGGTATATCGACCGCTCGGTTGCTATTTTTACTAAACTTGGCGCATCCCATGAATTAGAAATTGCCGAGCAACGGCAAAATGATATTCATAAGAAATTTGACTGAGATTCTGTTGTCAATTTGTAAACCACTTGTTGAGGGAATACAACGAAACATGTTTATACAATATCATCCAAACACCACTTACGAAATCTATCCGAGTATAAAATGAATCCCCAACCCTCTTCCCTTCAACCCTTTTCCGGATCAGGCGATTTGTCCGGATCAAGCGATCCGCCTGAACTAAAAATATCCGGCACTCTTTCCCGGCACAGCAACACGCTGGCCATCAATTATGAACTTTCCGGCTCCCTTGACCGGATCAAAATTCCTCTACCGGAATCAAAACCGGTCCGTAAAAATCGTCTGTGGGAAGAGACCTGTTTTGAATTATTCATAGGGATAAAAGGCACTGACCCCTACTGGGAATTTAACTTCTCTCCATCAGGTGATTGGAACATCTATCGATTCGATGATTACCGAAAAGGAATGGCTGAAGAAACCGCTTTTTCCACACTGCCCTTTTGTGTGACACATACACCGGATTCTTTAAAAATGATTCTGGAAATAAGTCTGAATAAAATATTACCACCCGCTCAAGCGCTACAAGCAGGTATCAGCGCGGTTATCAAAAATAATCATGGCAATATAACTTACTGGGCCTTAACCCATCCAGGGCCAAAACCTGACTTCCATCAACCGGACAGCTTTATCCTTGAATTATAATCCCGATATTATATACAATAAAAACAGCTGAATCATTAAAAAACCGATTTTCTAATGCAGACGGGAATATTCATGGCACTCTCCGGTGATTTAAAAACTTTTTTCATTACAACCATTTTACAGCTTCTCCAAAATAATGCAAAAACTGGCGTGCTCCGAGTCTGGTGCAGTAATGATAAAGTGAAAATTTACGTCCATAAAGGCGCCATTATTTATGCCGTGAAGTTACGCCACGATCATCGTCTGGGTCAGTTACTCAAAAAGCAGGGACTGATTTCAGACCAGCAATTAAAAGAATGCCTTTCAATCGGAAGAGAAAAAAAATTAACTCTGGGCAAAGTCCTGAATAATAAAGGGTATGTAAATTCAGCCTGCCTAAAAAAACAAATTTTTAAGCAGGCTGAAAATGCTATTTATGAAATGATTTTTTGGACAGATGGTAACTTTGAATACAAAGATGCCGACATAGACTTAAACAAACTGATTGTCACGAAAATCCATATCATGTCGGTAATTTTGGAGGCATCCCGCAAGATAGATGAAATGTCTGTTTTTAAAAAACAGATCCCGGAAGATACCATTAAATTCCGGTTGTCAGAAAAAGCAACCGGATTTAAAGATGTTGTTCTGAATGAAGAAGAACTTCAGATTCTTTTGCTTATTGACGGCCAGACGACAGTCAGCGATATCATTAAAGATGGTCTGTACAGCCAATACGCTGCATATAAACTTTTAAACGCCTTGTTGTCATCCGGCTATATTGAACCGGCAGACAAAATTTCACCTGTCCGGCAGGCAGAGGAAGCACTCCTGGATACCACGGATATAGAATGACACCGTTTCATGAACTAAACCCATTAATAAAATAGGCCACTGGCCTTTTGAAATTGTTTTCGGACACCAGAAAAAAATCCCTAAAAAGCCGGATCCAGCCGGTGCATTATTGATTTCACAAGAATGAGAACATCACCTTCTGAGTTTTTATATCTTGAGGATTCATCAGTTGACATGAAAACCGCCTGTGCTGCCGGAATGTTTCCGATTGCCGCACTTTGGGGTTTCCGGACAAAAAAAGAATTAATCAAAGCAGGCGCTAACACAATATTAGATCATCCCATGGAAATTTTATCGCTTTAAGAAATAATGCATATTGAGAAAAAACTTAAGTTTTACTTAGGGCCGTGAAAAGAAATTCTGAGTGATGATTTGTACTTAGCGTCCCATGAAGAAACGAAGAATGCAGCGCAACACAGAATTTGGACTTATTACGAAGCCGTCTAAATTGATCGTTTTAAACTTGGGGCAACCTCGACAATCACTCGACTTAGGTTTTAATTTTATGTTGACTTATTTCTTTTACACAAATATATTGTACAAAATTTGATTGTACCAAATAAATTTACCCTTAATAATGAGGTCACTGATGAAACGACTTTTTTTTGTGATGATTGGATGTATGATGATGATTGGATGTATGATGATGATTGCCTGTGCCGGATCGCGGCCGGACAATCTGGGAGTCACCAACGGCCGACTGGCAGAGTGTCCATCCAGTCCCAACTGCGTAAACAGCCAGGCAACGGATGAAGACCATGCAATTGCAGCGTTTACCTATGAGGGGAACAGACAGGATGCCTTTGCCCGGTTGAAAAAGACTCTGTCATCGGTTGAAAGAATGACCATTGTGGAAGAAAAAGACAATTATCTTCACGTTGAGTGTACATCCGCCATCATGAGATATGTGGATGATCTGGAGTTTTATTTTCAGGAAGAAAAAGTAATTCAGGTGCGCTCGGCTTCCCGGCTCGGGCTTTCAGACTTTAGCGTCAACCGGGATCGGGTGGAGCTTTTGCGCGAACTTTTTAACACTATCGAAGAATCAACCAATGCCAAATGACGAATTATTAAAACTGGACAACCAGCTCTGCTTTGCTCTTTATGCCTGCTCCCGGAGCCTGACGCGCCTTTACCGGCCGCTGCTGAACAAACTGGGCATTACTTACCCTCAGTACCTTGTTTTAATGGTGCTGTGGGAGAACAAGCAGCAGGCTGTTTCCGAGCTGGGAGAAAAACTTTTGCTGGATTCCGGCACGCTGACTCCTTTGCTCAAGCGGATGGAGACCAACGGCCTGGTTGAACGAACCCGGTCCATGCAAGATGAAAGAAAAGTGTTTATAAAAATTTCAAAAAAAGGCAAAGCGCTAAAGGAACAGGCCCTTGCGATTCCGGAACAGATGTTTTGCCAGAGCGGATTAACCGTAGAAGAATTTGTACGGGTTAAAGGAGATCTGAAAGATCTGCTGAAAAAGATCCTCAAACAGCAGGAGATTCCCGACGTCGATGAATAATCTGAACAAACTCTGGATATCATACGGTATCGTTTTGATCCTGGCAATTTCCCTGTGGGGGGACATTGCCGGGGCAGAATCAGAAGCTATCCGCCGAATTTTAATCAACGGCATTGAAGTCAATTTTTCCGGCGATTATGACCGGGCAGCGAAAATTTTTTCATCCATCGAAAAAGAGGACCCAAATCATCCGGCGCAGTCATTTTACCAGGCGGTGGTCCTTTTCTGGAAAAACAGTGTGGCCGAAGGCACCCCTCTCTTCATAAACAGCATCAGACAGCATCTGAACAAAGCCATTGAACAGTCAGAACAAATGATAGCAGTAGATGAAAATGATTTAGACGCACTGCATTACATAGGCCTTTCATACATATACCTTGGCCGTTTGGAAGCCCACAGCGGCAATATGTATAAAGGCGGTGTTCTGGGTGAGCGCGGCAGAAAGTACTTTGAAAGAGCAATTGAAATTTGTGAACATCAAAACTGCTATGAGACAGAATCAAATGCCGGCCATTGCCGTCCGTGTGAAGATCTCTACTTTCCCCTGGGCGCGTATTCCTATTTTGCCGGCCGGTTGCCGCAATTTCTGCAGGCGATTAATTTTCTGTGGTTCATCCCCAGCGGTTCCACTGAAGAAGGATTAGACGATTTGGAACGGGCCTATCGCAAGAGTGATCTTCACCGGCTCGGGGCGCAAAGCCTGCTGGCGGGTATTTTTCTTTCTTTTGAAACAAACCGTATTGATGACGCCCGGAAATTGTCCGACGACCTTGTCCGCCGTTTTCCGGACAACCCGTACCTGGAGATTCAGCACGCCAACATTTTGATGGCATCCGGACAAAACCATGCAGCGTCTGAAAATGCCCGAAAAGTTATCAAAAAAGCGGATTGCGGTTTAAGAAGCTATGATGTAATCGTCCGGCAACGGGCGCTGTTAATAAAAGCGGAGGCAGCCATCCGGCAGGAAAACACGACGGCTGCAAAAGAAATTCTGACACAACTCAAAAACAACCCGACATTTCAGAACAATTCCCTGACCCCGCATACGGACCTGCTCCTGGGAATGATGGCGGACATCGAGATGAAGCGGGAAAAAGCCATTGAGTACTATGAACAGGCAGAATCATATAAAGGGGGGCAGCGCAACCGCATTGTGGCCCGCAAGGCAAAACAGTATCTGGAGGAACCGTTTACCAATATGGCCAGAGGTTCATGACAATTTTCAACAACCTGATCGCAATATGATTCATCAAAACCCTGATTTCTCATCAACTGGGGATCCAGGTTCACTCACGGTAAATTTGTTCTATTCAATTTGACTGGCGGGCACGGTGGCCCGCCCTACGGCAACACGCATCGTAGGGTCGGCCACCGTGCCGACCGTCAATGCGTCAGTAGGGTCGGCCACCGTGCCGACCGTCAATGCGTCAACAGGCCCATGGTTAATGGGCTTTGCGGTCAGAACAAATTTACCCTG
>JAQIBZ010000128.1 GCA_027858815.1 Desulfobacteraceae bacterium | reverse complement strand
AGGGTAAATTTGTTCTGACCGCAAAGCTTATTAACCATGGGCCTGTTGACGCATTGACGGTCGGCACGGTGGCCGACCCTACGATGCGTGTTGCCGTAGGGCGGGCCACCGTGCCCGCCAGTCAAATTGAATAGAACAAATTTACCGTGTCAAAGGGGTGACGCATGAAGACACAATTAAGGATAACTATCACAGGGAAGATGATCAGACACCATTTAGGGAGGACAGAGGCTTTAAAGTGAAGATTAAGAGAAATTTAAACGATCGGCGCGTAGGTGTGGATGGGGTGGTTTGAATAAAGGAACTCAGGACAAAGGGTAATCAATAACGATGATAATGGAATTAAAGCCGGGTGGAGACAAAAATTTTCATCCGGCTTTTTGCATAGTTAGAATAGGGGGGCCTATCAACAGAACTTTTAAAGTGGGGAGAGAGTGGGATAGATCCGGAAATAGAAAAGGCGATCAATTTCTTGATCGCCTTAATCTATTTTACTTAGTGGTGCCGAGGGACAGAATCGAACTGCCGACACGGGGATTTTCAGTCCCCTGCTCTACCGACTGAGCTACCTCGGCATGAAAAGTAGTTGTTGTATTATGAAAAACACGTACCTCTGTCAAGGGTTTTTTAACACATATCACCAAATAGATGCTGAATTATTGTGCAGGCGGACAGAGATGCCGTTTCTGCCCGCAAAATTCTGGGGCCTAAAGAAGCAATAATAAATCCGTTAGACTTTGCCAACTCTACCTCTTTATTAGAGAATCCGCCTTCAGGGCCGAGAAGTGCAATAATATTTGATGGCTTTTCCTTCATCAACAGTATGGTTTTGGCCAAAGGCTCTGTTTCGTTCTCATAAAAAATAATTTTTAAATCCGCACCAAAGTTTTCTTCAACAGCCTGCTGAAACGTAACAGGAGACAAAATTTCAGGAACTCGGGTTCTTCGGCATTGTTTTACGGCTTCTTTCGCAATCGCATCCCAGCGTTGCATTTTGGAATCTATTTTTTTTATATCCGGTTTTGGAACAGAATATTCACTGAGCACTGGCAGCCATTGGGTAATACCCAATTCAGTCAGGTGACGAACCAGCATATCCATTTTTTTGTCTTTTAAATACCCCTGACCGATCAATAATTTTATCAATGGTTCAGTCGCTGGTGTATTGTTTCTGACAATGGTAACGGTTATTTTTTTTTTTGATACATGCGTAATTTCAGCTTCGTATTCCGTGCCGGAGCCGTCGATCAGTATAATGTGATCAGACGGTTTCAGCCGAAAGACTGTTGATATATGATGGGCATCCGGGCCGTCAATAACCGGAGATGCCTTTATTATTTCAGAAGGTGCGATAAAAAAACGTTTCATAGTTGTGTCTTGTCTTCAGGTTTTTATAATCAGATATGATCAGCATGGTTAATTTTTACTTAGCCATCTGGGCGACTTTTTACGAGTTCATTGTTGTTTAATCTATCAAAAATTTCAATTTATATAAAAAGATGTTACCATAAAATAAAAATTTGTAAAATAGCATAACGTATCGTTTAGGTCTTTCTGGCATTCGTATTAAACCCTTTAGGTTTAAGGCCTTGGAAAGATTTATAAAAACCAATTGCCTTGACACAAAACAGGCCTTATGGTACTCAAATACCGTAAAATTTAGTTGATTTTAATGGCTGTAATTAATAATCCGATTTCGGAGCAGGGGGTTTTCTAAATGACTGAAAAGTATGAAAACGGTCATGACAGTGAAAAACAAATACCGGCTGGCGCTGACAATGGAAGCGAAAATTTTGATGTGATTGAACTTTCGGATATTGCCATCGGAATTACCCCGGAAGACGATGCGATTGTTGAACTGACAGAAGAACTTATCGGTGAGGCATTTGTCGGTTTTGCCGGTGCGATCAGTGATGTTCTTCACGATGACGAACAAAGACTTGATCTTTCTGAAACGACCCCGGATCTTGGACTGTCAGGTGACGATTCACATTCCGGCATTGATTCAAAAGCATCTGAATCGGACCCGGTTTCCGATGAGCCGGATGCGGAATGTGATAATCTTGAAGCGGATATCAGCCAGGAGCTTGATAGTTATTTTGGAACTGACGAAGGAACTCCGGCAAATGAAGAAACGACTCCCATTGGCCAACCGAAATCAATTAATCAGGCGGAATCAAGTGATCAGCCGGAATCGATGCTTAAAACTGAAGATCAGCCGGGCGCTCAGATAGAAGCTCGGGCAATTGAAGAAAAAAAGATTCAACTGGATGAAATCAGTATTTCAGCCCGGCACTTAGACGATGCGCTCGAACGGGTCATCAGAAAAATGTATGGTGAAAAAATCAACAGAATACTTGACGAAATCATTGAAAGAACTGTATCTGAAGAGATCAGCCAGTTAAAGGACTACCTGATCGGAATTGCCGTAAAAGAATAGTCATCAGGTCTTAATAATGGATTTAAAAACAGGGGGTTAGTCTTAATCCCCTTTTTATTTAATATCGAGGGCTTTGTAAAAAGTCCAACTTTTGCGTTGCGCTGCATCCTTCGTTTTTCATAGTATGATAAATACGAATCATCACTCAGGATTTGCGCGCCTTACCAATTTTTATAAGAATGGTGGGACTTTTTACAACGCCATCAAGTGTAGCTATCAAAAAATCAAATTACACAGGATAAAATAATATAATGGATTCGACGTTGAGTAAGGGCTATGAGCCTCATGAGGTTGAAAAAAAATGGTATGAATACTGGGAAACCAATGGATTGTTCGCTGCACCTGAAGAATCCGGCCAGTCTTATTCCATCGTTATTCCCCCACCGAATGTAACCGGTGTTTTGCATATGGGGCATTCACTGAATATCACATTACAGGATATTTTGTGCCGGTACCGAAGATTGTGCGGTGATAATGTGTTGTGGATGCCCGGAACCGATCATGCCGGGATTGCCACCCAGAATGTCGTTGAAAGAGATCTGACAGCCAACGGAATTGACCGGCATCAACTGGGACGTGAAAAATTTATTGAAAAAGTCTGGAAGTGGCGCAAGGAAAAAGGCGGTGCCATTATTAACCAGTTAAAAAAACTCGGTGCATCCTGCGACTGGGACCGTGAGCGCTTTACAATGGATGAAGGCCTGTCTGATGCAGTTAAAAAGGTTTTTGTTCAGCTCTATGATGAAGGCTTAATCTATCGGGGTAATTATATTATTAACTGGTGCCCGCGATGTATGACCGCTCTGGCGGATCTGGAAGTTGAACATGAAGAACTCGAAGGAAATCTGTATCACATACATTATCCTGTTGTTGGCGGAGAAAAGGGGCCGGTAGTTGCAACCACCCGCCCGGAAACCATGCTTGGTGATACGGCTGTGGCCGTGCATCCGGAAGACAGTCGGTATGAATATCTGGTCGGCAAAGAGGTGGACCTGCCGCTGACCACCAGAAGTATTCCGGTTATTTTTGATAAGTACGTGGAAATGGAATTCGGTACCGGTGCGTTAAAGATAACACCGGCCCATGACCCCAATGATTTTGAAGTGGGCCGTATTCATGAACTTCCGAGTATCAAGGTTATTGGCGATGACGGTAAGATGACGGCAGCGGCCGGAAAATATGAAGGACTTGATCGGTTTGAATGCCGGAAAGCTGTGCTCAAAGACCTTGAAGCCCAGGGGTTGCTTGTAAAAGTGGAATCTCATAATCATAGTGTTGGTCATTGCTACCGATGCAATACCGTGGTTGAGCCGAATCTTTCTAAACAATGGTTTGTTAAAGCCAAGCCGCTTGCTGAAAAAGCCCTGGCAGCCGTCAAAGACGGCCGGACAAAAATCGTGCCTGAAAAATGGGAAAACGATTATTATATGTGGCTGGAAAACATCCGTGACTGGTGTATTTCCCGGCAGATTTGGTGGGGGCACCAGATTCCGGTCTGGACCTGTCGTCAATGCAATGAAATCATCGTTGCTGTTGACCCGCCGGATCATTGCACTGCTTGTCAAAGTACGGATCTTGTCCAGGCTCCGGATGACTTAGATACCTGGTAGAGTTCTGCGCTCTGGCCGTTTTCAACCATGGGATGGCCGGATGAAACACAATTGTTGAAATCATATTATCCCACTTCGGTTCTGGTGACCGGATTTGATATTCTTTTTTTCTGGGTGGCCCGAATGATGATGATGGGGCTTCATTTTATGGATGATGTGCCCTTTCATGATGTCTATATTCATGCCCTGGTACGGGATGAAAAAGGCAAGAAGATGAGCAAATCCACGGGTAATGTGATTGACCCCTTAACTATTATCGAACAATACGGTACTGATTCGCTGCGATTTACCCTGACGGCATTTGCTGCCCAGGGAAGAGATATTAAATTGTCTGAAAAACGGATTGAAGGGTATCGCAATTTTATTAATAAATTATGGAATGCTGCCCGGTTTTCTTTTATGCATATCAAGGATGATTATGCATCAGACGATTTCACTGAACTTTCCCTGCCGGATCGGTGGATTCTGGATCGCTTGAAAACCGTATCAAAAAATCTGGCTGATGCATTAGATACCTATCGTTTTAATGATGCGGCCAATGAGCTATACCAGTTCGTGTGGCATGAATTTTGTGACTGGTACCTGGAGTTTATCAAGCCGGCACTTTACGGCAACAAGGGTGCGCTTGAAGAAAAATCATCCAAAAAAGTCCTGTGGCGCGTTCTCCATGACACGCTGATTCTCCTTCATCCGATCACCCCGTTTGTCACGGAAGAAATTTGGCATATTTTACCGGGGACCGAAGGGTCGATAATGAAAGCGACGTTTCCCACGAATGAAACGGTTTTGTCCACGATTCCGTTTGATCCGGATGCGGTGGTCGAAATGGAATTAATTATGGCCATGGTAAACGGCATCCGCAATATCCGTGGTGAGATGAATATTTCCCCGTCGCAGCCTTTGGGAGTGCTTGTTCAGACACCGGATGAAAAATCCAGGCTCCTGCTCGAACAAAACCAGGAATTTGTTATCAACCTTGCCCGGCTTGACAGTTTTAGAGTTGAACCTGTGGGTGAAAAACCAAAAGGTACGGCAACGGCAATTGTTGGAGAGATATTAATTTCTGTTTTTTTGGAAGGGATTATTGATTTTGGCCAAGAAGTTATCCGTTTGGAAAAGGAAATTTCAAAAATCGATGCAGAAGTTGAAAAATTAAATAAAAAATTGAATAACCCAGGATTTGTTAATAAAGCCCCGGAAGCGGTTGTGGATAAAGTCAAA
>JAQIBZ010000415.1 GCA_027858815.1 Desulfobacteraceae bacterium | reverse complement strand
CGTGATGCCGCTTACACCTTTGTGAACAATGCTTTTCGTGATGGTCATATCGCAACCGGCGGCACCGCTATTACAACGGTTATACCATCTGTATCCAGGTTTAGTAAAACGGGTGAACGAACCCAAAAACGAGAGAGCGTTCTAAGCAGGCTTACTCAATTTTTTGAGCGATTTTTTGATATCTCCAATGGGGCATTGTAGTGAATACAGAGACATAACAGGGTCGGTCCAAGCTAACTGTCTAAAAATATGAAAAATAAATATAAATTTACCCCTTAAATCGAGGCTATATTTAGCTTTTGAGGGTCAAAAACAGCATTATAGCCACTGCAAGCGCAAGATACTGATGGAAAATTTGCCTCTGCCTCTCAAGAGAAAAACCGAATCGAGACTTGCATCATTCCATCCCTAAAAAAGGTATAAACAAAAAATCCGGCTGCTCCCGGAAAAATCTGTTATAATAACCGATAAAATTCGTCCGAAAAGATCCATTCCGCTAATCGAACACTATAGGGGGGAAGAATGATGACGACGTATGATGACAGACCCTGGTTAAAGGCGTATGACCCGGGAACGCTGCCGGACATCGATATCCCGGCAAAAACCTATACCGACGCCCTGATAGAAGGCCTGACAACTGATCCGGACCGCGCGGCCATGCACTTTATGGGAACCACTCTTTCCTTTCGGCAGCTGGATGAGATGTCGTGCCGGTTTGCAGCGTTTTTAACAGGCAACGGCATAAAACCGGGAGATGTCGTGGGACTGAGCCTGCCAAACATTCCCCAGTGTTTGATTGCGCTTTGCGGCACCATGCGGGCCGGCTGCACGGTCACGGGCGTGTCCCCTCTGCTGACGCCCAAAGAATTGTCCCATCAGCTGAACGATTCCGGCTGCCGGGTTCTGGTTACGCTGGATGCCATCTTTGAACGCGTATTGACCAAAATTGAAAACCAGGTGCCCGGATTATCCCATGTCGTCACCACCAGTATTGGCGACTATCTTCCAGCCGTTAAACGGATACTTGGCAAACTTCACAAAAAACTGCCATCCGGAACCGTGACGCCGATTGCCGGCAAAGTCATCCAGTCATTTAAACAGGTGATGGTCCAATATCCGCCTGCCAAACCTGAAGGCGCTGTATCGCCTGAAAGCATCTGTCTGATTCAGTACACCGGCGGCACCACCGGACTTCCTAAAGGCGTTGCGCTGACCCACCGTAATATCTTTTCAAACCTGACGCAGGTGAAAAAGTGGACGGATTTTCAGATAGGTCAGGATGTGCTGTGCTCCGGTTTTCCGTTTTCCCATCTGGCCGGACTGATGTTCGGCATGACGGCCATGGCCACGGCAAGCACTCAGTGTCTGATTCCGGATCCGAGAAATACTAAAAATATCTGCAAAGAAATCCGGACCCACACCCCCTCGATTTATGCGAACGTGCCCACCCTCTACCAGATGCTGCTGGATGATCCGGGCTTTAAAAAACTCGATTTTACACCGGCAAAACTTTTTATATCCGGCGCGGCCCCGTTTGCTGTGGAATCGATCCGGGCGTTTGAAGCGGTGATCGGTCAGGGCAAGGTAGTTGAACTCTACGGCATGACCGAGACCAGTCCGGTTATTACCATCAACCCGGTGGAGGGAAATAAAAAAATCGGTTCCGTGGGCGTGCCGGTCTCAAACACACACGTCCGGATTGTTGATGTGGAAACCGGAACAACCATAATGCCCGTCGGAGAGCCCGGCGAGCTGATCGTGCGCGGTCCCCAGGTGATGAAAGGATACCACAACAAACCCGGAGAAACGGATCACGCCATGCGCGAGCACGACGGCAAAACCTGGCTGCATACCGGGGATGTGGCCCGCATGGACGAGGACGGTTACTTTTTTATCATGGATCGCTCCAAGGATATGCTCATTGTGGGCGGATACAAAGTCTTTTCAAGAGAAGTGGAAGAAACCCTGTACCAGCATGAGGCGGTTGAATTCTGCGCCATCATCGGCCAACCGGACCCGAAGCGGCCCGGCAGCGAGATTGTCAAGGTCGTGTTTCAGTTGACCACCGCTGCCCGAAAGCAGGCGGCCGAACCCTTAAAAAGCAATATTCTCGCCTTTTGCCGGGAAAATATGGCCCCTTACAAGGTGCCTAAAATAATAGAATTTATTGATGCCATTCCTCTGACCGCAGTGGGTAAGGTGGATAAAAAGGCGCTGCGGTGACCACATTCTCAGAGCGGGGCTGAGGCAAAAAAAACAGTGTATAGGGGTCAATGTATAGGGGTCAAGTCTGGTCTTGACCCTTTGTTTTTATTCTGATAGTCAAGATATTATGTCAAGGCCACTAAGAATTCAATATCCAGGTGCATGGTATCACATAATGAACCGTGGGCGGAGATATGAAAACATATTTACAGATGCAAAAGATTATAAAATTTTTGTTGATCTTCTGAAAGAGACATCGGAAATGTGGAATATTCGTGTCGCTGCCTACTGTTTAATGCCGAATCATTATCATCTTCTGGTTCAAACACCGGATGCCAATATCTCAAGAAGCATGCGGCATTTAAATGGTGTCTATACGCAGGTATATAATCGGCGTCATAAATGGGACGGTTCTCTGTTCAGGGGGCGATATAAATCCATTCTTGTCAGTGCGGACAACTATCTTTTGCAGCTGGTGCGCTATATCCACAGAAACCCGTTAAAATCCGGGATAGTTAAAACGATCAATGATTATGAATGGAGCAGTCATAAAGGATATGCATCCATAGCGAAAAAATGGGAATGGCTTCATAAGGAATTTATCTTATCCATGCTAACCGGGGAAAAAAAGAGATGGGTAAGTGAATACAAAAGGTTTGCCAGACAAGACAGTGATGAAGAGATTGCTGATATATTCGACAAAAAAAGGTTACCGGTATCTGTTGGCCCGGCTGAATTTATTGACTGGGTAAAAGGAAAGTACTTTGAACGGAAAACAGATGATGAGGTTCCCTCGATAAAATTGCTGGCTCCGGATGTTTTTCAGATTATGGAAGGTGTCAGTCGATATTATAATATTGAAACAGATATGCTTTTTGTTTCAAAAAGAGGGGAGGTCAATGAGCCAAGAAACGTTGCCGTATATTTATGCCGAAAACTTCGGAGGGGCGGGTTAACTGAGATTTGCGCTCATTTTCGTATGAACAAATACAGTTCAGTCAGCAGCATCATAAGAAGAGTGAAATCTCGTATTAACTCTGATAGAAAATTTGAAACAAAAATAGAAAAAATTTCAAACATGGTCACTAAGACTCAAGACCAGACCCCTAAGTTTCAACAAATTAAGTGAAGGCACCCTGCCGGGGAGTCTGGGGATTGTTATCACATACGTTAGCGATGCACTCTTTCGCTGTACCCAGATGATTCTCTATGCAAAATCAGCCGTCTGACCAATCACGTCATATGGGTTTCTTAACGCTGCAATTTTCATATCAGTGAGCATATTGTTCGTTATATAATTCTTTTAATCCGTCTTAATGATTAGTTGCAGTCCCGGTGCAATAGAAATATAATAGATAAGAATATTTAATTAACCCAAACAAAGGGGAAAATCATGGCTAAAGGAAAAGATTCTCAAAAAGCAGTTAAGAAAACATCAGATAAATCGTTGAAAGAAAAGCGTAAGGAAAAAAAAGAGAAGAAAGCCAATAAGGGTAAGATCTCAATTCAATAATTGTTAATCCACTATAATACACAGCGTGATGAAAAATGTCTTTTGATACACTGGGCCTTGGGCCCGAATTACTGAGTGCGGTTGCATCCCAGGGGTACACGACGCCGACACCCATTCAGACCCGTGCGATTCCTGTTATTTTGGAAGGGCATGATATTCTTGCCGGCGCTCAGACCGGCACCGGAAAAACAGCGGCGTTTGTTCTGCCCATCGTTCAGATGCTCAGTGAGGAGCCACCGGCGAGAAAAAAGCGACAACCCCGTGCCCTGGTTCTGGTGCCTACCCGTGAACTGGCAGCCCAGGTGGGAAAGGCCATGCAGGATTACGGCCGGCGTTTGTCTTTGCGCGCAACTGTCATTTACGGCGGGATCAATATTAATGCGCAAATCATCCGATTAAACCGGGGGGTGGATATTGTGGTGGCAACACCCGGCCGGCTGCTGGATCATGCCAACCGGAAGAACCTGGATCTTTCACGGGTGAAGACGCTGGTGCTAGATGAAGCGGACCGGATGCTGGATATGGGATTTATTGACGATATCCTTGAGGTGGCGGCGTTCTTGCCTGAAGAGCGTCAGACCCTGTTGTTTTCCGCGACCTATCCGGACAGCATTAAGCGTCTGGCCGGAGAGTTGTTGAATTATCCCCGGCGGATTGAAACGGCACGTCCGAATATAGCGGCGGAGGGTGTGACCCAGATGGCATATCGGGTCGGCCGGCTGCGCAAACGCGAATTACTCTCCGATCTGATCAAAAAAGAGAACTGGCAGCAGGTGATGGTGTTCACGCGAACCCGATACGGTGCGGATAAACTGACCAGCCAATTGATCGCAGATGATATTTCTGCTGCAGCGATCCACAGCAGCAAGAGCCAGTCTGTTCGAACCCGAACGCTGACAGATTTCCGGCGCGGGTTGGTGCGGATTCTGGTGGCAACGGATGTAGCGGCAAGAGGTTTGGATATCAGCGGTTTGTTGCGGGTGGTGAACTATGATTTGCCGGATATTCCTGAAAATTACGTTCATCGAATCGGCCGCACGGGTCGTGCCGGGGAAAAAGGGGTTGCCATTTCGCTGGTGTCTGACAAGGAACAAGGATGGCTGATTGAAATTGAGCGCTTGTTAGACCATAAAATCCCGTTCAAACGCCTGGCCGGATTTCAGCCGAGAAATGATTCGGATCCGGATATCATTGCTGCCAAGCGCAAACTTAAAGATAAAGATGCTAAAAAACAGAAAAAAGCCCCTGAAAAAGCCCCTGTTAAATCATCTGAAAAAACTCGCCAGACACGCAAGGGTGAAAAACCGCCAAACGTAGAAAAGGCGCGAACAAGCGGCAAGAAGCAAAAGACCGGAAAACCGGAAAAAGCCGGAAGAGTACAAAAGACTGGAAAATCAGAGAAGCCTGGAAGACCAGAGAAGGCCGGACGGGTACAAAAAACCGGAAAGGCACCAAAGGCAGGCAGGCCTCAAAAAGCGCGAAAGAGTCCGAAAAAGCGGTAATTCATACGCCCACATTACTTATTTGGACGTGGATTTTTTGGTCTTTTTAGTTTTTGCCGGTGCCGTCTTTTTGGGCGTTGTCTTTTCAGGTGAAATAAGGGCGGTTGCTTTTTTGGAGAGATAAAAATCTTTGAGTCGGGCACGGATGCGTTCTTCCAGATATCCTATGGACAGCGCTTTCTCAATTCCGGGTGCTACGATTTCAATGAGTTCATTGATCACCATTTCCCGGGTCACCCCGATATCTTCTAAGATGACGTCTAGTTCTTTGTCACCGTATTTTTTAAAAAAGTATTTTACCAGTTCCGTATAAATGCCTTTAAAATACTTTGTTTTTCGAAAGTGGAGCCAGAAATCATACCCAATGACAATAAAGTCTTCCATGTCATTGTCATCAATGGCGGAAAAATATTCAGATAATTTTGTTTCCGCAATGGATTCCCAGATTTCTTCGCCTGTATCCACGATTCGTGTTTCATCAAAATAATTAATCAGGGACTTTTCACTGCGCCGGATGGTGCTTTCAAGATTGTTTTCAATATAACTTTTCACCTTGTTTTCTATGGCCACCTCTAAAGAATGCATGGTTTTATTGACGGCGAATTTCCCCATTTTTATTAAAGAAGATACACCGGGAACTTTTTTGGCAATGATGTTTTCTTCAAGAATGTATTCCTTGATTCCGACAAACAGCACTTCTGAAATCTGCTGGGAATAGGCGGAGCTGGTTACCAATCGATGAATCAGGTCGTTTCTTGCGGTTTTAAGGCCAACCGCCTTGTCGATAATATCATCATATTGTTTGCGCGCAAATATGTCCTCAAGAGCGGTTTTTTTGTTTTGGGAAGAAGCCAGCACTTTCTGGCTCATCTCTCCGGCCAGTTCCGTAACCCCCCCGGCCACAGGAAGTTCGACCACATTTCTCCGGATGATTCCGATGATTTGTTCCGATGTTACGATCTCTTTTAATTTGATTTTTTTGACCCATTCAAACACTGCGGAAACTTCTTCTTCTATGGTCTGTATGTACGCGTCGTTTTTGAAACGGTTGAGCTCATGTTCAATGTGGGCTTCTGTCAATTGATGAATCAGATCATTCATGGCCGTCTCCTGTTGGTTTTGTTCCCTGTTTGGCTTATTCATGGATCAAGGCTCCCTGCAACAGGAGATTGAGTTTTAAAATGGTGCGTTCGGTGATCGTTTTTGGTTTGGCATCCTCACGAACGATCATTTCCAGGCCGCATGCGCTGACAATTGTCAGCATGGTTTCGGCAATTAAGGAGATGTCGTTAAGGTTATTTTTATTTTCCTGGCAAAGCCGGTTTAACTCTTCGGTCAGTACGCCGGTTAACTGGTCAGTTACGTCAAAAATCGCATCCCGCAGTGCTTCGGAACTGCCTGTTTTTTCCTGAAAAAATAAATGCATGAGCTGAGAGTTTTTTTCTATGACACTGATAAATGTTTCAGCAAAAGGACGCGTTATGCTTTCAATCGATTTTACCGTTTTTGCCGGAGCATCATTATTCTTTATGGCCGGAAATGACATTTTTTTTTGGGCTTGTGCCAGAAACGCATCAAGCACCACTTTGGCCTGGGCAACCATTTCCACACCCATTTCGTCAATTTCACGAAAATGCCGGTAAAAGGATGTCGGCGCAATGCCTGCTTTTCTTGCCACGGATCTTAAGCTTAAGCTGGCATACCCTTCGTTTGCGCAGAGTTCTAAGGCCGCCTGAATCAGTGCCTGGCTTGTTTTTTCTTTTTGTTTTTTCAAATCGTTACGAGAGGCCATTCTTTATCCCCCTGAAGGAAAGGAATTGATTTTCTAAATTTTTATGAAACCGCATGTCTGATTCCGGCAAAAGCCTGATATCTATTTTAATGGGATTATATACTGTAATCATCATTTATTCAATACGGATATATCAATCATTATCCAAAGATCGGACCTTTTCTGCGTCCCGCAAGACGGTTAACACCTTCCTGAATAGCGGCTTCAACTTCTTTGTATTTTTTGTTTACATACGCATCATCGTTTGCCCGTTCGGGATCTGAGTCAATTTCAATGGGCGCAAGTATCTCGTTGCGGATTTTGGCCGGATACGGAATGTGCATGGGAAATGCTTCGAGTGTAATTCCGAACGGAAAACCAAGAACCAGCGGTGCGATTTCAGATCGCAGCAGTTTTTTCAAACGAAGCAATTTTGCCAATTTCCGGCATTCCGAAAGCACAAACACCGTGTCATGACCGCCAACCGTTGCAACCGGCACAATGGGAACGCCGGAACGGATTGCCTGGCGAATAAACCCTGTGCGCCCGCCAAGAACAACGTCATATCGTTTGGACCAAGAGCGCATGGCATCCACTTCGCCGCCCGGCCAGATAACAACGTCATGTCCGGCGGCAAATGCGGCGGTAACGGACTCGCGTTTTGCCGGAATCACGCCGACATTGCGGAAATATTGTCCAAAACCCGGCATGGCCATTAAAGCATCGTGGGCTGTGCCGTGAAGAATCCGCTGCCCCTGATACTTTCGCCACCATTCCGCACACAGGGTCCATGCATCCATTGTCAGCCATGTTCCCGAGTGGATTCCGATAAGCATGGAAGCTTCGTCCGGCAGATGTTCCCAGCCTGTCATTTCCACACGGAAATAACGATCCAGAATAAAATCCCATGCCGCACTGTGTCTTTCCATCATTTCGACATTCTGACCCTTTACAGACCATGTTTCCGTGCCACGGTTCAAGAGTCCTTTGAGCCAGCTGCTTTTGGCCGGTTTTGCCGTTTTGGGGTCTTTTGGGATAAAATTAATAATGTTGTCTGTCTTATTTGTCGTTGTATCCGGCGGGTGACCCAAAAGGGCATCGTTGAATAAATATTGGCCGGTTTGTGGTATTGCTTTTGGTGAGCTATACATGGTTTTATCTCCTGTTATTGATGATGGCGTTGTTAAAAGTCAGTTTCTATCCATAAGCTTCATCAGAAGGAAACATCTGGTTTTGAATTTGAAATATATTATTTTTCCATTTTTTTGCTTTTCGCGGCCTCGCTTTTTTCGGTTTTGCCAATCTGAGCGTAACTGTCTTTTTTTTCATCAATGCTTTAACTTCATCGGTCATCAGGTTCATTTCCGCCCGGATTCGTTCGATTTCAATATTTAAAAGCAAGCGGACTTGTCTTTTTGACTTATCCTTTAAATCAGCAGATGTGATGGATGGTACATAACGCCGGCACAGAAGAATATAGCGGTTGATCTTCTTGTATGGCAGGAGCGGAATATTGACGCCTTTGAGGCCATTGGTAAACGGTACACTCCAACCGAATGGCAGATCTGCGCGTATGTTCCAGTCTTCCGCACCCTGATGAGCCATCAGGCAGATATTTGCATCCGCTTTAATCGCTGCGGCGATCAGTCCTTTTGATCGAAAGGGGGCAACGTATTCGTCATAAGACAAAAGACAGTTCGCACCTTCTGGCGCTGTACCGGTCATGCCGATTTCGTTGTTTTTCAATAAACTTACAATATCATCCACCGTGTTCACATCCGTCGGTGTTCCCAGCACTCTTTTGTAAAATCCTTTAAGGCCGGGTATTAAAAACAACGCTTTATGCGGATACATGCCGCCGATGATGTCTCCGTATCCATTATCGTAAAAGAATTTTCCAACGAGCCCGACACCGGGCAACCATGCGACATTGGGGCCGTGAGAGGCGATTGCAACAACCGGTCGGCCATCTGTCGGAATTAAAGCTTCTCCGTTGATTATTTCTGCTTTTTTTACGAGATTGCTTAAAACAAAGTCTGCAAATGGCTTCCATTTTTTCATCTGAACGCCTTTTCCTTCACCGTTTTCAAAATGGTGTTTTTTGCCCTTGGGGTGTTCATTTTTATGTCCATTTTTATGTCCATTTTTATGATCGGGGGCATCATCAATAAAATTATTAGAACCTGTCATTTCAAAATTTTTCATTTTGTCCTCCTTAACACTCTTTGACTTTGCAGCCTGGCTGAGAGATAATTATCAGGCACGATTTATTTTTTAAAAAAATATTTTTTTAGTGAAACACTGGCCTTGATCATCGTTTCGGCCAAAGCAGGTTTGTCATTCCCGAATGTTTCTATCGGGAATCCAGTTATGTGCTATTCCGAACATAGATTCCGGCTAAAAACATGCCGGAATGACATTG
>JAQIBZ010000413.1 GCA_027858815.1 Desulfobacteraceae bacterium | reverse complement strand
CAAGCGACTGCTAATTTTTTGTAATAACGACTTTCTTTCCAAAAATAGGCTCCTTCCCCACGGCGACCCGTCCCTTTTTCAAATCCTTGCTCTCCAATTTTGTATGCGCGGGATTCAGTTGTACCATGTGAGCCTTTTAATTCGAGCATATCATCAAAAATATGAGCATATTCCTAAAATAATTAATAGATTACTTTTTTAAACATTTAAATCGATTTTTGTCAAAGTCCTTTTGGATTTAATCGGCGCGGGGGGAGCTATTTTTTCAATATATTGTGTCGATAAATGTCAATAGTCTATATGTGGATAATTTTTTAGCGGTTTATTTGTGTCAAATTAAATTCGTCACAACAGGATATGGTTTTATACGGATTTTTTTAATTTCATTTCGTGCTTATTGATTCTTTAGAATTGATGTAATATAAGTAAATATTTTAAAGATGGTCACAAAATGGTCACAAAATAAAATAAGGGTTTACAGTTAAAACTGTAAACCCTTGAATATTCTGGTAGGCACGATCAGACTTGAACTGATGACTTCTACCGTGTCGAGGTAGCGCTCTGCCAACTGAGCTACGCGCCTTTAAAGTTAAGGTTTTGTTAACATCAAATCTGTTTTACTGTCAAGAAAAATCAAGCCCGAAAAATTAAGCCGGGTTTCTGACAAAACAACATAGTAAAATTTATGAACAAACGCTTTTACATCACCGCTTTTACCCTTCTTTTCACGGCAGTCGTCTGCGGGAGCATTGCCGGCATGTTTTTATTCATGATCCGGGATCTGCCCCAAATCCGTTCTCTGGAAACATCAAGCCCGTCAGGCATCACAAGAATATACTCAGCGGACAATAAACTGCTGGCCGAGCTTTACAGGGAAAAAAGAGATCCGGTTCCCCTGAAAAGGATTTCCGACTACCTTCAAAAAGCAGTGATCACCGCCGAGGATCGTCAATTTTACACACACAGCGGCATTGACCTGAAGGGTATCGCGCGGGCGATTATTACCGATATCCTGGCAAGAAAATTTGTCCAGGGAGCCAGCACAATCACCCAACAGCTTTCCAAAACACTTTTTCTTTCGCCGCAAAAAACCATACTGCGAAAAATTAAAGAGGCGCTTCTGGCAATCCAGTTGGAACGCCGGTATACAAAAGATGAAATTTTAGAACGATACCTGAACCAGATTTATTTCGGCAGCGGCGCTTATGGCGTTGAATCTGCTGCACGGATTTTTTTTGCAAAATCCGTAACAGACCTGGACCTTGCAGAATGTGCCATGATCGCAGCCATGCCCAAAGCACCGTCTGCCTATTCCCCGCTGAACAACCCGGAACTGGCTGTCAGAAGAAGAAATATTGTCTTAAAACAAATGATGATCACCGGCATCATTACGACCGAACAGTACAAAAATGCTGCCAACAAACCATTTGTTGCGGTACAAAAAAAGACCGCTTCGCCAGCCCCCTATTTTGTGGATTACATAAAAAAAATACTGGAAAAGAAAATCGGCCCGACACGTTTATACACCGGCGGTCTGACCGTCTATACAACCCTTTCTTCCCACTTACAAATTTCCTCTGACCAGGCCATTGCCCGTGGAATTAAAAACCTGCAAAACCGACGGAAAAGCGATCCTGCATTAAAAACCGACCCCCAGGGAGCACTTATTGCAATTGATATCCGGACTGGGGGGATTCTGGCCATGTCCGGAGGAACTGACTACCGCAAAAGTTCCTTTAATCGATCAACTGCCGCACGCCGGCAGCCGGGTTCTGCGTTTAAACCGGTTTTATTTGCCCACGCCATTGAACAGGGATTTAATCAGGCATCATTAATTCTGGATGCCCCGGTCTCTTTTCCGGGTGCGTCCAAAGCCAAACCATGGCAGCCGGAAAACTTTTCAAGAACATTTCAGGGTGAAATCACTTTACGTAAAGCACTTACCCACTCAAAAAATATCCCGGCGGTCCGGCTGATTGATCAACTGGGAATATCCGGTGTGGTCGATTTTGCAAGAAAACTTGGGATTCAATCCAGGCTGGCACCTTATCTATCACTGTCCCTGGGAACTTCTGAGCTCAGCTTAACTGAATTAACCGCTGCTTATGCAGTTTTTGCCAATCAGGGCATTTATATTCATCCTCACGGCATTGTCGATGTTTTGGATTCCGGCAGCCAGAGTATCTGGCAATCGGCTATTGAAAAAAGAATCGCCATGTCCCGGGAAAACGCCGCGATTATGGCCAATTTGCTGGAAGGCGTTATTTTAGAAGGGACCGGGAAAAAGGCCCAATCACTGCATCGTTCCATTGCCGGAAAAACCGGCACCACCAACAAATACAAAGATGCACTTTTTGTCGGATTCTCACCCGCGATTGCTGTCGGCGTATGGGTGGGATGTGACAATTTCTCAACACTGGGATCAAAAGAAACCGGCGCCCGGGCAGCACTTCCCATCTGGATGGAATTTATGCGAAATGCACTGGCTGGTCAGGAATATGAATACTTTGATATGCCGGACAATATGTTGAAAATAAAAATCGATCCGAACACCGGAAAACCGATTCCAGATGATCAGGCTGATGGCTTGGCAGATAATTCAGACGGTGTGGTGGCATTGTTTGCCAAAGATAATCAGCCTGAATAGAAAAATGATAAAAGGGTGACAAAAAAAACGAACCACAAGCATTACATAAAAATCTTGATTTAATAAGATATAACCGCTAAAAAAGCTCCTATGATAAGAAATGCCACCATAGACGATATCAAAAACATCCACGCCATGCTGAAGTATTATGGTGATAAGGGGGAGTTGCTTGCCCGGCCGTTGAGCAAACTTTACGATCATCTAAGAGATTTTTCCGTGTTTACAGAAATCCAAAACACTAAAAAGATTATTGGATGCTGCGCACTCCAGTTCTGCTGGGAAGACCTTGCAGAAATCCGCTCCTTAGCTGTCCGTGAAGATGTTGTTGGAAAGTCCATCGGCAAACAACTTGTTGAAAATGCTTTTGAAGAGGCCAAGCAGTATAAAATCAAATCTTTATTTACCCTAACCTACAAACCGTCATTTTTTGAAAAATTCGGTTTTATGGAAATCGATAAAGCCGATCTTCCCTTAAAAATCTGGGCCGACTGCATCCACTGCGTCAAATTCCCGGATTGCGACGAAACCGCCATGATCAAGACCCTGGAATAAAATCTTTAAGAATAAATAAGGTTGTGGGTGATAGGTGCCCAATCCCACACCCCCGTTTTAGGCAAAATCTGCTGTTGATTGACTGTCATCCAGTAGGGTTCAGGAACGACTTCCCGCAGCTTGCCCCCTTCGGACGGCTGGGCATGAATGGTCGGTGCATAAGTGGCCTTGAAAATGAAGACACCAATTTTCCCCTCTTTTTCCACCATATAATGTTTTTTTAACATGGCAAGGGTCATATTATTTACATTTGCAATACCAGCCATCTCTGTACCGCTGAGCTTGATCAGAACAGATTTTGAAATTCCCCGTTCGGTACACCGGATCAGAGCCCGTGATTCGGAGCTTGCCACATAAATCGTTGAAATACAGGGAATCCGCCGCAAGTATTGGGCAGCAACAACCGCAGCTGTCCGCCGACCGCCGACCATTTCCGGCAGGCAATAATATTCAAAAAATTTTTTCTGAATATCTTCCGCATATTTATCGCCTTTTTCATAGAGATCTTTTGAGATGTACCGGAGCTCACGTGCCATATCTTCTGCCGCTTCAGTAATCGGCCAATCAATACGAACATGAAAATGAGATATCCCATACCGGTTTTTGCTCTTCTGTTGGGCGGGATCACGCTGAATCAAAAGGGCATAATCCACCGGCAGCAGTTCGTCAAAAACATCAAAAAAACGAGCCGACTCGAGATATTTCTGGGTCCGGTCAAAATCCGAATCCATGGGAAGGGTTTTGGATCTTAACAGATTGGTCTTTGTCGCTCGGTTAGAATCAAAAAACCGAATATATTTTTTATGTTCCGGCGGGATACTGTCTTCAAGAAAAATAACCAAAAACGAGTTCTGAGACTCATATTCTTTCTTGGGAATTCTGGCGCGGGGTTTGAGTTCCCGGCGTTCAACAAACGGGTAGGGTAACTTTTTATCGGCAAAATTCCGATAGGAGGATGTCAATGCCTTATCCAGAAGGAATTGATTTAAGTCATCCCTTAACAGCTTATAATACGAACGTCTTAAACGTTCTGACAGGCTTAATTCTTCTCTGATTCTCCAGTACAACTGCAGCCCCCATCATTTATAAAAAATTCCAAAAAAGCTCCCAGACCACAACATCTAATAATTTAACATTAATACGATAAATAGTCAACTGATATAATTGACTATCTTTTATTAATCTGCTCCGCCCAACCATAAATAGACGCTCGATAACGGATAGCCAGTCCTGCAATTATCAAACAGATCAGACCGATGCCTGCAAGCGCCCCGTAACTTTGGGCAAATAAAAATTTCCCCTGCAGACTGAGAATCAACGTTCCCGGCATCCTCCCAAAACCTGCCAGGAGAATAAAAATTTTAAATGGCAATGTGGTGATCCCGAGAAAAAGACAGAGGTAATCCTTTGGAAAACCGGGGAATATAAATAAGGTCAAAAGAACAATCACGCCCTGGTGAACAATAAATGTGTCAAATTTTTCAAGTTTTGCTTTTGGAATCATCCGTCGGACGAACCGGTATCCCAACAATCTGCCAATCCAGAAATTAATGACAGAACCGACAGCAAGGCCAATGCTTGAGTACATAAAACCCAAACCAGCCCCAAATAGGTACCCTCCCACAAAACCGCTGAATTCTCCCGGAACCGGCGCAAAAATGACCTGCAGAACCTGAAAGCCCATAAATACAAACGGAGCCCCCGCTCCGCAGGACTCTATAAATTCCTTGATGCTTTCCCTATCGGTTAAAATACAATATAACTCAATAAAATATTTCCGATAAACGATACATGCTATTATTATGCAAATGACCAATAGGAGATGAAATTTGTATTTTCTTACAAACGGATTTAAAAAAGTCATGTAAGCATGCATTCCGCTCAATAATATTTTGTTCTCCACACCGGCCTGATTAAGAAATGTTATCCAGCGCCGCAACTCCCGGCAGTATTTTTCCTTCCATCAAATATAAAAAGGCACCGCCCCCTGTTGAAATATAAGAAAACCTATCACTCTGACCGGTTGAGTGGACGGCGACATCCGTATCACCGCCCCCGACAATGGTTAATGCATAAGAATTAGCCACACTGTGGACCATGGAAACGGTTCCCCGGCTGAACGCATCCATCTCAAATATCCCCATGGGACCGTTCCAGACAATGGTCTTCGCATCATGCAGAACTTCCTCAAACAGCCGGGATGTGGCCGGACCGATATCAAGGGCCATCCAGTCAGCCGGAATTTCCTGTATGGGAACAATTTTTGACTCGGCATCCGGATCAATCTGATTTGCCACCACCGCATCCACGGGTAGATAAAACTTGATCCCCTCGCTGATGGCCCGCTTCATGATTTCACCGGCTTCTTCTACAAGATCTTCTTCCACCAGGGATTTTCCGATATTAATTCCCTGACTTTTTAAAAACGTATTGGCCATGGCACCGCCGATAATAAACTTGTTCACCCGGCCTAACATATTTTTCAAGGCACCCAGTTTACTGGATACCTTTGCTCCGCCGACAATCGCGACCAGCGGGCGCCGGGGATTATCCATGGCCGAATGAAAATAATCCAGTTCCTTAATCAGTAAAAAACCGGCAGCAGACTGGGGAGCAAATCTTGTGATGGCGGCAACTGATGCGTGCTCACGGTGAGAAACGGCAAACGCATTATTAATGTATATATCACACAAAGAAGCAAGCTCGCGGGCCAGTTCATCATCGTTGGACTGTTCACCCGGATAAAACCGGAGGTTCTCAAGCAACAGGATATCTCCGGTATTCATTTCACTGACCATTTTTTTTACATCCGGCCCGATGCAGTCCGTCGCCATTTTGATATTCTGCTGGAGCAGCCTTCCCAGGCGTTTTGCCACCGGCGCCAGGCTCAGTTCCGGTACGATTTTTCCTTTTGGCCGACCCATGTGGGACATAATGATCAGGGTGCCGTTATTATCCAGAACATAGCGCAATGTCGACAAAACAGAGCGAATCCGTGTATCATCCGTGATATTCTGATGTTTGTCCATGGGCACATTAAAATCCACCCGTACCAGCACTTTTTTACCTGAAACATCCAGTTCTTTTATCGACCGCATGAAAACTTCCTTTCTGATACCTCGTTATGATTTTTTAAACTTCAGGCTTCGGCCTTCAGTCTATCACCCTAATAGATTAGTTTTCTTTTTTCATCTTGCTGATATATTTTCGTTTTGACCATCGTTGCAGAAAACTGATATTTCTGGATTCATAGGCCCGGTCCACAATTTCCTCCTGCACCTGAAGTCCGTCCGGATTTTTTATTGCCGTCCGCAGGCATTCTGTTTTATGCAAACACACCATGCAACGTTCAGGAGAATGCCGCAGGCCGTCGTCATGCATCGGAAAAACAATGTTGATAACACCAAAACAGTCCGGCTTCGGCTCTGACTTATTTTCATCAGCTCCCATGGGCAACAATGAGTCCTTTATATATTTTTGTACCCGTTCATGGGTTCGAAATTATCAGTTTTTCGTAAACCACTGATCTGTAATCGTTTACAGGGTGCCGCAGATGCGAGGCGCCGGGCACGAAGACGTACTTGTCGTACTTCAAGTGCCCGGGAACAAAGCAGGTGCGGTGCCCTGTGAACGATTACGTATTTTTTTTGTACTCACGGTTCATCTGTGCAATATGCCCCTGATCCGCAAAACTGAAATACTGGTTATTGCCTATTACAATATGTTCATGAACGGTAATACCCACGGTCTGGCAGGCAAAAAGCAGCTGTCGGGTAATTGAATGGTCCGCCGGAGACGGCTCTGAATCACCGGACGGATGATTGTGTGCAAAAATCAGGGCTGCTGCGCTCCGGTCAAGAGCGGCCCGGACCACCTCCCGAGGATAAACCGAACTGGCTGTTAACGTGCCGGTAAAAAGAGTTTCAGCCGCAATAACCCGATTTTTCGCATCTAAAAAAAAGACTTTGAAACATTCCCGGTCTTTGGATCCCATGGAAAGATAAAGATAATCAAACAACGCCTTAGAGTTACTCAACGGGTCCTTCATGAGTACCTTTTTTTCAAGGTACCGTTCAGCCACCGCCTTAATCAGCTTGATGCCAAAAGAATTTGTTGGACCGATACCGGGAATTGTGCATAAATCAACTACTGAGGCTTCAAATACCCCCTGCAAATTTTCAAACTTTTCAAGGACGGTTTTTGCTGCTTCTTTGCAGTCTTTTCTCGGCGTTGCCAGTGTCAACAGCAGTTCAATGACTTCATAATCGGCAAACCCGCTTAAACCGGATTCCATAAACTTATCCCGAAGACGCTGCCGGTGCCCCTCGCCTTTATGTTTTGAGATCTCCTTCACGATTTTTAAGCCATCAATCCATTTCGTCCTTAAGATCCCGGGTCATCAGCTGATAAACCGCTTCCTTCGGCGAGAGATCCTCGTAAAGAATACTGTAAACCGCATGGGAGATTGGCATATCAACACCGACCTTTAGAGAAAGATTTCTCACGGATTTTGCGGTCTTTACCCCTTCAGCCACCATCTTCATATCCGCCAGAATCGCATCAAGCTTTTTGCCTTCACCGATCAGCTTACCCACCGTATGGTTCCGACTGAGAGACCCGGTGCAGGTCAAAATAAGATCCCCCATTCCTGCAAGGCCTGAAAATGTATTAGGATTTGCCCCAAGCCGGACGCCCAGCCGACGCATCTCCGTGAGTCCCCGGGTAATTAATGCGGCCCGGGTATTTAATCCCAGAGCAAGACCGTCGATAATCCCGGATGCAATGGCAACAACATTTTTTACCGCCCCGCCCAGTTCCACACCGATCATATCATCATTAGTGTATACCCTGAAAAACGGAGTCACAAAAACATTCTGCACAAACATTGCCACAGCCGGATCTGAAGCCGCCGCAGTCACAGCGGTCGGCACTTTTTGAGCCACTTCCCGGCCAAAACTCGGACCGGAAAGCACTGCCAATTTATTCTTAAACACATCCGACAACACATCTTCCAGCACACCGGTCATGGTCAAATGTGTCTTGTTTTCAATCCCTTTGGATGCCGACACCAGTACGGTCTGATCAGACAAATACGGGGCAAACAATAATGCAGTCTCTCTCATCACATGAGAGGGGACGACCACAAGCACTAAATCCTTGCCCGACACTACACCGGCAATATCATTGGACGGGACAATATTTTCCGAAAGGGGAATCCCCGGCAAAAACAGCTTGTTTTCATGAACATCGGCAATGCTGTCTTTGACTTCCTTTTCATAAACCCACAGTTCAACAGGATACCCCTTCATGCCGAGCAGGCTTGCCAGGGCGGTCCCCCAGCTGCCGGCACCAACCACGCCGATTCTTGCAGATTCAGCATCCATATTATGCGTCCTCCTCCTCTACGCCTTCACCATTGTCACCATTGTCACCATTGTCTTCTTGTTCAACAAGCCTTGCCGCACCGACCAGGCGTTCTGCCGGATCCATGACCATCAACCGCACACCCTGAGTATTTCGACTGATAACCGATATTCCGGAAATCTGAAGCCGGATAATTTTACCGATATCCGTAATCAGCATGACTTCATCTTCTTCGCCCACAACCAGAATAGTCAGGACACGACCGTTTCTAACGCTTGTTTTTATGGTAATAACGCCTTTTCCGCCGCGTTTCTGGACCGGGTATTCATCAATCAAGGTCCGTTTTCCATATCCGTTTTCAGTAGCCGTAAACAAGGTCTGGCCATGAGACAATACCGCCATCCCCACCAAATGATCATCCGTTCCCAGATTAATGCCCCGGACACCGCTGGCGGTCCGGCCGGTGGGACGCACGTCAGACTCATGGAAACGGATGGATTTACCCTTAGATGAACATAAAAATACATTCTGGGTCCCGTCCGTCATTCTGGCCGATATCAGCTCATCGCCTTCCCTTAAGTTAACGGCAATAATCCCGCCGGCACGCGGCCGACTGTATGATATAATATCCGTTTTTTTAACAACCCCCTGCCGTGTGGCCATAATCACATGATTCCCCGGCTCAAAGCTTGGAACAGCCAGAACCGTGGCCAGCTTCTCATCAGGCCCCAGATTCAGTAAATTCACAACCGCTTTGCCGCGGCTGATACGACTGCTCTGAGGAATCTCATATACCTTGCGCCAGTACAAACGGCCCAGATTCGTAAAAAACAAAAAGGTGTGATGGGTTGAGGCAATAAATAAATGTTCAACAAAATCCTCATCTTTGGTGCCCATCCCGGTTTTGCCTTTTCCGCCACGGTGCTGCTGCTGATACATGGTAATGGGATTGCGCTTTATATAACCGCTGTTTGAAATCGTTACCACCATATCTTCTTCAGCAATCATATCCTCCATGGTGATTTCTCTGGACTCGGCCACAATCAATGTCCGGCGGTCATCCCCATAGATCTCCTGAATTTCTGACAAATCGTCTTTAATCATATTCAGGACAATCCGTTCGCTGGACAAAATCTCCTGGAAACGGGCAATATCCTTTAATATTTCGATATGTTCACTCTTAATTTTGTCTCTTTCAAGACCGGTTAAACGCTGCAGGCGCATATCTAAAATCGCCTGGGCCTGAATTTCGGTCAATGCAAACCGGTTGATCAATCCTTCCTTGGCTTCTGCCGGAGATTTGGAACCTCTGATCAGAGACACGACTTCATCCAGATTATCTAACGCGACAATCAACCCTTCCAGAATATGGGCCCGGGCTTCAGCTTTCTTCAGGTCAAACCGGGTCCGACGGATGATAATTTCTTTTCGATGAACAATGAAATGTTCAAGGATTTCCTTTAAACACATCACCTGGGGCCGCTTATTGACCACTGCCAGAAATATAATCCCGAAATTATGCTGAAGGGAAGTGTGTTTATACAACTGGTTAAGGATAACCTCCGGAATCTGGTCCCGTTTTAAGGCAATGGCGATTCGGATGCCGTCCTTGTCAGACTCATCCCGGACATACCGGACCCCTTCCAGCTGTTTGTTCTTGATCAGCAGCGCAATCTTCTGGATCAGATTCGCCTTGTTGACCTGGTAGGGAATTTCCCGGACGACAATAATTTCCGATTTGGATTTTGTATCTTCCTCGATTTCCACCTTGGCACGGATCTTCAGCTTGCCGCGGCCCGTCCTGTAGGCATCAATAATACCCTGATTACCGTAAATAATGCCGCCGGTGGGAAAATCAGGACCGGTCAGATGCTGAATCAATTGCTCAAATTCAATATCCGGATTATCAATTATCGCCTTTACCGCATTACATACTTCCATCAGGTTGTGCGGGGGAATATTCGTTGCCATGCCCACCGCAATACCGGATGATCCGTTGAGCAGCAGGTTGGGGACTTTTGACGGCAGAACTACCGGCTCTTCCAGCGATTCATCATAGTTAATCGTGAAATCAACTGTTTCTTTTTCAATATCCGCCATCATCTCATGCGCCAGGCGCATCATCCGGACTTCCGTATACCGCATGGCCGCCGGCGGATCACCGTCAACAGAGCCAAAGTTTCCCTGCCCATGAACCAGAGGATATCT
>JAQIBZ010000008.1 GCA_027858815.1 Desulfobacteraceae bacterium | reverse complement strand
TGATCAATCGGTTTTGAAATAAACTCATCGATTTGCAAATCAGGACCTGTTCGGATCTTAATGTTGTCGCTGAACCCTGTACACAGAATCACCGGCACATCAGGACGAATTTTTTTAATCTCATCGGCGAGCTTATCTCCGGTCATGTCCGGCATGGTCATATCCGTGATGACCAGAACATATTTATCGGGTGTCGCGCAAAACGTTTCCAATGCATTCACGCTGCTGGTTCTTGTCGTGACCGAGTACCCCAATCTTTCAAGGCTTCGCTGCTGCATTTTTACGATCGATGGCTCATCATCCACTATAAGAATATGTTCCGTGCCCCTGAGTAATGGTTCGGCGGTGGTGGCCGGAAATTCAATTGACTGGTGTTCAGACAATGGCAGACAAACGTGGACTTTTGTTCCTTTTCCGGGCTCGCTGCAGACTGCAATATCTCCTTTATGGGATTTGACGATACCGTGGACCACGGAAAGGCCCAATCCGGAACCTTCCCCTGCCGCCTTTGTTGTAAAATACGGTTCAAATATTTTTTCAAGATGGTCCTTGTTAACACCGGTCCCGGTATCACTTACCGTGATTCGCGCATAATTTCCTGGTATCAAGTTTATATTTTCAGTGCTTTCATCAAAACTGACAGGATCGACATCAATCATCAGTACGCCCCCCGTCTCTGACATGGCATGTTTGGCATTGGTGGCAAGGTTGATGATAACCTGTTGTATTTGTGTCGGATCGGCATGAACAACCAATTGCCTGTCACAAATATTTCCCTGAAAATTAATTGATGTGGGAATGGTTGACCGTAGCATCTTGACGGTCTCTTTGACCACCGAATTGATAAGAATCGGCTTGAATTCCATTGCACTATGCCGACTTAAGGTCAGGATCTGACCAATCAGGTCTTTGGCCCGGATTCCGGCCGTAAACACCTCTTGAAGGTTTTCCTCGAGCGGTGTTCCCTTTTCAACATCATCAAGGGCCAATTCAGTAAATCCGATAATTGAAGACAATATATTGTTAAAATCATGAGAGATGCCGCCAGCAAGGGTGCCGATGGCTTCCATCTTCTGGGCTTGTTGGAGTTGGGCTTCGAGTTGTTTGCGATTGGTGACATCTCTGGCAATGCCTCTAAAACCAATTCTCTTGTCATTTGAATCTGTTATAAGGGATACAACGGTTTCAGCAAAACACCCTGAACCATCTTTTCGGATAAACTTCCAGTCAAGCACTTTCGCAGGTATGCCCGTTCGATATATTTCGTTATAGACTTGATAAATCTTTTTAGCATTTTTTTCATCCATGTATTCCCGATTATTCATTCCCATTAACTCATCTTTGGGATACCCAAGTATTCTGCACATTGAGTCATTAAAAAAGATGAAGTTTCCGAAAATATCTACTTCAAAATAGCCGTCATCGATATTTTCAAGGATGTTCCGATATTTCTCTTCACTCTCCTTAATCTTCACCTCCGCCTGCTTGCGCTGGGTGATGTCACGGGCAATACCTTGAATGGCATAGGGTTTTCCATGACGATAAATAACAGAGGATTGTGCCTCGATATCCACATACCCTCCGTTTTTATGTTTTAACCTGTATTCAACCGGTTTTTTCTGCTGATCTGACTCTTTGAGTTCTTCTAATACCTGAAGCGTCAGAGGAAATTGATCTTCGGATAATAATGATACAAAATTTACGGAAAGCATTTCTTCCCGATTATATCCTAACACCTTCAAAGCCGCATCATTGGCATCAATAAAGTTTCCTCTATTATCGTGGATAAAAATGCAATCTAATGACCGATCAAACAAAGCCTTATAACGTTCCTCACTTTCCTTTAATGCCTGCTCATTGTTTAAGCGCTCGGTAATATCCTTGCCGGAGCCTTGCACGTATTCCGGGCCTGATTCGTTACTGATTAAGGTATTATTGTATTCAATGATGATTCTTCTGCCATCTTTTGTCTGTACATTCATAAAACCGTTATCTTTGCCTTTTTCAATAATACTCTTTAAGTAATCTTTAATCTGATCTCTGTACCGTTCGGATACCAAATCCCGTAAATTCATTTTGACCAGATCGTCTGGATTCAATCCGTAGGCTTTTTTTAAAGACAAATTCGTTTGAATCAGATT
>JAQIBZ010000605.1 GCA_027858815.1 Desulfobacteraceae bacterium | reverse complement strand
TTACAAAAGCTCGTAATCTCACATTGTTGCAACAATATCAGTGTTATTGCGGTGTATAATAAGGAAACCGGATAATACGCATCAGATTTTGTCTCACAAGTTGGCGACTATGAGTTTTGGGGTCATCCTTCCATTTCGGCCCAGCTGGGTTTTGCCCCGGGTAAAAAGATCCCGGATGAATTCTTCTTTCATATTTAAATACTGGTAAAAGAGTTCGCTTAAGATTTTCTGGTCGATATCATGCCGCACGCGCATTAATGAAAATTCAAAAAATCCGGCCATCGGCGGGGGGAGCGTGTAAACGGTTCGGCCATTTTGTTCGATATCCACCAGAATGCCCCGGTCAGCAAGCGCATCCAGTATTTTATGGCTGCCGCTCAGGCTGCAATTCCAGATTTGGCCGGCTTCTTTTTCGGAAAACAGCATACCAAGGATTTGAAACAAAAGATCTGACACCGGCGCTCCCTGGGGAAACCGGTTCAGACGTTCGGCCAACCGGGAATAGCTGTTTTTCAGGGTTATATGCGCCATGATGATTCACCGGTTTTTTGAGTGAACATTTCGCATAACCAGCGGGCCACGGACCTATGCCTGCGGCCGAAAGTGTCTTCCCGTCTGAGTTTATGCGCTGGTTAGCTGAAACTGTAATGGGAAAAGAATTCAGTAAAAACAAAAACCGATTGCTCAATTATTACGTAACCGTAAAGGCATACTGAAAAGCTATATAGAGCTGTAGAAAATGCTCGAGATGGAAGCCTCTTTCTGTCTATAAATGAAGCACTAATAGCAAAAAGGTTTGAAAGCCGATCATCATTAATCCTCATCATTAATTCATTCTTCAACTCTTCTCTTTCGTCTGGTTCAGGCAGTTCAATGTTATGTCTCCATTTAAAATAGTAATATACTTGGTTGAGGTAATCGTTATATTCATTATGATCGTCTAAGAAATTTTCTACACTGTTCATTATCAAAAAACCACTTTTGTCTTTTTCTTCAAAATCTTTAAAATTATCATAGTTTTTGATTACTTCCGGTGCCTTCCAGAAGTAAATAATGTTACCTATTACATATAATAGTGCCGCAAAATAAAATAAATTCCAGTTAAAAGGTACGCTTAGACTAATTGATAACTCAGGAGATTTTTGCAGTATCAAATTAATACCCTTTTCGCTATTACTAAGAAGCTTTGCTATTAATGGTACCAAAAAAATCCACACATATGAAAGTCGGAATATTCTATTTTTTGAAAGCCCCCTTAATCCTTTCCATGATGGGAAAAACTTATTCAAAAAGATGCAGAATGATTCCCAGCTTATCCCTTTGTATTCGTGTGATTTCTTGCCTTTACCTATTACTGAAATTGCTCTAACCAGTGAGACAAGAGAAATGATAATTGCTGCACTTGCAATGAACGAAGATGACTTGAAAATCACATTAAATAACTCAATTAAAATCTCAGGTATGTCCATATTCTTTAACTCCTGGGTAGGTCACAATTAAGTTCTTTTTAGCTAACTATAGTTTATGTGGTTTTCCAGATAAAAATGCTTTTCAGATTTGCTTCCGGATAACACGCCGAAAGGGAATTTTACAATAGCTCTTAATCTCAAATTGTTACAACAATATTTTTGTTATTGCGGTGTATTATCAGGAAACCGGATAATACGCATCAGATTTTGTCTCACAAGTTGCCGACTAAATTTTTTATCCAGCTTAATCCTGCCCGGAATAGAAGCCGTTCGGGCGGAAATAAAGCGCACTTTTTCGACACCAGAAACCTGACACCTGACACCTCATCTCCTCAAACCTCCGAACTTTCCTCCACCCTTAACCCGGCCTGAATATCCCCGGTCTGCACATCATAGAGGGTGTCGATAAAAGCCACAAAAAAGCTTCCGGGCTTATCGCTGATTTTGATCGCCAGGTCACCGCAAAGTCCGTAAAATCCAAATGCCGCCGCAGTCGCGGCAAGCAGGTTCCCGTCGGAAACCGCACAAAAAGCACCAGTCACCGCGCTCAGGCCGCAGCCGATGCCGGTCACTTTTGTCATGATCGGTTGGCCGTTAGCGACTTTATAAATTTGTTTGCCATCGGTAATGATATCTTCCGCGCCGGACATGGCGATGATGCAATCCATGTCAGTCGCCAGTTTTTGGGCCGCATCGATAATTTCAGCAGTCACGGAAAGAGAAGAATCGACCCCCCGGGTCCGGACATCTGCTGATGCCAGAGAAAATATTTCCGATGCATTTCCCCTCAAAACGGAAATCTGAGCTGAACTCATGATTTTTTTAACCGCCTGCGTGCGAAGGGAAGTGGCCCCTGACCCCACAGGGTCAAGGATAACCGGAATGCCTTTGGCATTGGCGGCTTTTGCGGCACAGATCATGGATTCAACCCAGTCGTCCTGCAATGTGCCGATGTTTAAAACCAGGGCATTTGCCAGTGACGTCATTTCTTCGACTTCTCCTATGCAATGGGCCATGACCGGGGATGCACCGATGGCCAGAAGGATATTTGCCGAAGAATTCATCACCACAAAGTTGGTAATATTGTGGATCAGCGGGGATGTGGTTTTTATCTTTTCAACAAGTTGTGACGTGTATGATTTCATATTCATGGGGCAGGGTTCCTGTGTATTTGCGCTTTCTTTTTGAGTAACCGTTCACAAGGCACCGCACCTGCTTTGTTCCCGGGCACTTGAAGTACGACGAGTACGTCTTCGTGCCCAGCGCCTCGCATCTGCGGCACCCTGTAAACGGTTACAGATCAGTGATTTACGAAAAACTGATAATTACGACCCCGTGAACGGGTACCTTTTTGATAATGAATTTAAATTTCGGGCCTTGATCATCGTTTCGGCCATTTTTGGAAATCTCGGTGTTGTAGGGGCGGGGTTTATCCCCGCCCGAAATGGGAGGGCATAAAGCCCTCCCCTACAATGGCCAAAACGATGACCAAGGCCAAATTTCGTGACATGACCAAAAAACATTTTCTGGTTATCCATTTCGGTTAAGTTAGACCGGTCGGCACGGTGGCCGACCCTACGGAGTTTATCGCAAGACCTCGTAGTGCAGGCCACCGTGCCTGCTTATAATTGTCTGAATTTTGGTAATTCGAATCAAC
>JAQIBZ010000538.1 GCA_027858815.1 Desulfobacteraceae bacterium | reverse complement strand
CGCACCCTACTTGAGCGGAATGGATAACCAGAAAAATATTTTACCACTGAGAGCACAGGGGACACAGAGAAAAGATTGTATTCTCAAATCCTCCCTCTGTGATGTGGTAGGGTCTCAGTGGCCTCTGTGGTAAATTTTTGTTTAAATAAAACTATCTGGGACCCTGGCTGTCTCCTTTTCCGGAAAGGGTGCATTGGGTAAAATCAATTTTTTTGCCGCAATTGGAACAGACATGTTTTTTATCAAATTCATCTGAAAAAATTTCATTTTCCGCGCCGCATTCCGGGCAATTGCAAACAAACGATTTTAATTCTCTGAATTGTTCGAATCCGGGGCAATGTTGTGGTGTGGTCATACGTTCCTCCTTACTTTTCTTCTTTGGTTTCAGGTTTTAATTCTATTATTACTGTCAAATATTTTGTAAGCCTCAACCAAAAGAAAAATGGGCAGCGACACCAACAGAATTAATCCCCAGTCTGCCCAGCGCAACGATACCGTGTGCAGGACGTTTTGTAAAAACGGTACATAAATTGCGCATAACAGGATACCGAAACTGAATACCCACGCAAACAACAAAAACGGATTGGAAAAAAAACCGGTTGTTGACAGCGGTACGCGCAAGGCGCGGAAGTTGATTACGTTGATCATTTCCAGCACAATGAGGCCGGTAAAAGCCACTGTCTGAGCGGTATACACTGCGCCGGCCCCTTTTCCGATAACGAGATAATGATGGAACAGCCAGAGCGTTACCGCACCCATATATCCCCCCAGCAGCACAATCATCAGGATGCCTGCCTTATTCAGGATCGGTTCTCTGGCCGATCGGGGCGGCCGGTTCATGATGCCTTTTTCAACCGGCTCCAGGCCAAGCGCCACTGCGCTCACGCCGTCAGTGACCAGATTGATCCATAAAATCTGAACGGGCAGCAGAATCAGCGGTCCGTCCAGCAGGATATTAATGAAAATAGCCACCACTTCGCCCATATTGGAAGATAGAAGGTAACGCACAAATTTCTGAATATTATCGTACTGGCGCCGGCCTTCTTCCACTGCGCCGATAATTGAAGCAAAGTTGTCATCAGTAAGAATCATGTCTGATGCGCCCTTGGCCACGTCCGTGCCCCGAATTCCCATGGCAATCCCGATATCCGCCTTTTTCAAAGCCGGTGCATCATTTACGCCATCCCCGGTCATGGCCACAACTTCTCCCATTTCTTTGAGTATACTCACGATGCGCAGTTTGTGTTCCGGGGTGGTTCGCGCAAACAAAATATCCTGCTTTATGAGATTTTTCAGGGAATCATCATTTATCTGGTCAAGTTCCGGGCCGCTGATCGCTCTTTTGATATTCAAACCAATGGTTCGGGCGATTGACTTTGCCGTAGCTGCTGCATCCCCGGTAATCATTATAATACGGATGCCCGCGCTGCGGGCCAGGCGGATTGCCTCCGGAACCTCACGATGCGGCGGGTCGATGATTCCGACAATGCCAAGCAATGTGAGTTCCTGTTCCACATTTTTTTCATCCAAAAGCAAGTCTTTGGGAAGGTTTCGCCGCGCCAGGGCCAGTGTCCTTAATCCCTGATCGGCCATTGACTGATAACCGACAACGGCTGCGTGCCGATCCGATTCGGTCATTTCGCGATCCCCGCCGTTATCTGCAATGCGGGTACAGCGTTCTATGATCACTTCCGGAGCACCCTTGACATGCGCAATCCATTTTTCCTGAAACTGTTCAATGATTGTCATGCGTTTCCGGCGGGAATTAAAAGAAAATTCATTCACTATCCGGACCGGCGCATCCTGATCCAGTCCGGATTTTGATGCAGCGGTCAGCAGGGATGCTTCGGTGGGCTCACCGATTTCGTGCCAGCCTTTTTCATCCTTGAAAATCCGTGCATGATTGCAGGCCGCGCCGGTCTTGAGAAGGGCCAGCAGGTCCGGTTTGGTTCGGCAATCAATCGGGAGACGATTTTGTTCGAAATGACCCTGCGGATCATAACCGGTTCCGGTGACGGTGAATTCATCCGACAGTAACCAGACATGCGTCACCGTCATCTCATTTTGGGTCAGGGTTCCGGTTTTATCCGTACAGATGACCGTGGCAGCCCCTAATGTCTCAGCCGCCTGCAGCCGCCGAATCAGAGCGCGTTGTTTCACCATGGCGTGAATACCCAACGCCAGTGTAATTGTTACCACCGCAGGCAGTCCTTCCGGAACCACGGCAACCGCAAGGGAAATGCCGGTGAGAAACATTTCCATTAAAGGCCTGCCAAGAAGCCATCCGGCAACCGCGACCACAACCGAAATCCCGATTGAAAAAATGCCCAGCTGTTTTCCCAGCACAGCCAGTTTGCGCTGCAACGGGGTGGGTTCCCGGTCGATGGTCTGTGTTAATTGGGCAATGCGACCAAATTCAGTTGCCATACCGGTTGATGTAACCACTCCCCGTGCCCGGCCGTTAGAAACTTCCGTTCCCATCCAGGCCATGGATGACTGCTCGGCCAGGGGGGCGTTTTCATCAGCTGGTTTCGTTTGTTTGGCAACGGATTCTGATTCACCGGTCAGAGAGGATTCATTCATTCTGAGTTCCAGCGTTTTAATCAGTCGCAAATCGCCGGGAACCCGGTTGCCTGTTTCAAGAACCACCATATCGCCGGGTACCAGTTCTTTGGCGGTAATTTCCGTTTCCCGGCCATCGCGAACCACCCGGCAATGCGGTGCCAGCATTTGTTGAAGTGCTTCAATGGCTTTTTCCGCTTTCCATTCCTGAATGAATCCCAGTATGCCGTTTAAAATCACGATCACCATAATCGTCACGGCATCCGTGATTTCACCGACAGCCACCGAGATCACTGCCGCCGCCAACAGAATGAAAATCAGCACGTCCATAAACTGGCGGGCCAGCACCATGTACCAGTGCACCCTGCGTTTGTTTTCCAGGGTGTTGGGACCGTAAAGCTGCATACGATCAGCCGCTTCATGGGTGCTTAACCCGTTTTGGGGGTCGGTATCCAGTCGCAGAATTGCCGTTTCAGCATCCAGGCGATACCAGTCCTGAATTTCAGGTTCAGCATCAGGTGAGTGAGCGGTTGAATTGACATGCGGAATCATGAATTATCCTTAATCGTTTTTTTTAAACAAGCGTTGATTACTTTTAAATGCATCAAATATGCCACAAAATTCTATTTCCTATGAATCAATAAATTCAAAAGCTTAGAAATAGTCTATATATAGTAATGGCTGCCGGGCATTTTGATGACCCGTTGAATTAGAAAAATTGCGATATTTTTTTTGGAAGAATCTCGAAATATGGGGGCCGATAAAACCGGAGCCGTTTTATCATGCTGCGAAGCTGCAACGTTATATAGCCTGGGGTTTTAACCCCAGGATCGGAAACATCACAATTATGTGCCCTGAAGGGGCACAGTAATCATTGGATTACCCCGCCCTTCAGTTTTTTAACAATTGCCAATAAAAAGATAAGAATTATTTCAATCGAAAGGCATTTCCCGACTGTTCAGAGATTGAACAAATGTTCGCAGAATGTGTATTTGATGATCTTCGCTTGATTTTTATACTTCCATGTTATTAGATTTCGACAGTTGCTATTCAAATATTCTTATGTTAACAATTCAAAGAGTTAAAATCTGATTGGCTTTACCTGAAACTTCGTTTTGATGTATCTTTCACACATAGAAATAAATGAAAAGCAGATGCATTATGTTGCGACATATTGATTTATCAGGAAAAACAATTTCAAGAAAAAATGGCGGGTTTACACGCCTGTTAATGTTATCGGACGCAATTGTCGTCTGATGAAGTACTTCGCACACGAAACGGCTGTCTTATAAAGCGGCTATTCGTATATATAATCATCGTTGGGGATAAAGAATGAACCGTTTCTATCGACTTCTGGCTTTTGGATATTTCCCTAAAGAATTGCCTCCAATCTTCAAGACAAGGTCTTTTGCGCGACACACCTTCAATCTATCTTCGATAGAATCATACATTGATAATAAGTGGCAAAGACCTAGCCCATTCCTTCTTCAACAAAAGGCCCATTATAGACGAAAACTGGATATCGTATCTCCTCAGGCGATATTGGGTCAATCACATATAATCGCCAGTAACTACAACGATCTTCAGGCTCTCTTTAACTTCTTCCCGGGCGATTGTAGTCGTCCGGCGTTTAATCGAAAAACCAAGTTTCGGCGCGCCGTTCGACCCTTTGCAATTGGGAAAGGTTACTCGCACCGAAAGCTCGAGTTGCGTTCTCGTTTTCCGGTCATTTTAAAATTAGATGTTAAGAATTATTATCGGTCTATCTATACTCATTCAATACCTTGGGCTATACATGGGAAGCAGTATGCTAAGACGAACCTTCGGGAGGACAATCTTGGCAACTCTCTTGATCGCTCATTTCGACTTGGCCAAGATGGACAGACCATAGGCATTCCAACGGGACCGGACTCATCTTTCATTATTGCTGAAGTGATTTTATCCCGATTAGTCCATGAAATGATAACCCGTAACGAGCTCCGCTCAGGCAGGATTGTCCGTTACTACGATGATATCGAGTATGGTTGTGAGAGCGAGGTTGAAGCCCATCGTATTCTGTCAAAATTCGAGGGCGCATTGCGAGAGTATGAACTTGAAATAAATCCAGATAAAGTCAGCATTTTTTCAGGTCCCAAAGCTGTCGAGGCTCCTTGGCTTTATAAATTGCGTAAGTTCGAGTGGCAAGTCGACCAGAAGACTGATGAATTACTGGAGATATTCTCCTATGTATCCAGTTTGGCCGAGTCGTTTCCTGAGGACCATATTTTCCGATACTTTCTCCAAAAGATGCGAACAACTATCGTTAGAGAAGATGCCTGGCCGATCTATCAACGAATACTCTTAGCGCTTTTCCAAGAGAACAGAGGGAACGCCAAAGAGATTTTCGATCAATTTACATACTATCGAGAGATTGGATGGCCTATCAATAAAAAAGCTATGAAGGAAGCGCTTGACCGAAAGGTTCATCATCAACTTTCCGGCGTGGTCACTTCAGACCTATCGTGGACAATCTACGGATACCTACTATTTGACCTCCGGATAAGTAAAGATTTGTTGCGATCTGTGCTGAAAGGTGGAGATTGTCCTTCTATGGTTCTTGCTACGAAAATCATCTATCAAAACAATATCTCCCTTAAGTCAGAGATTAATAGTATCGTTCGCCTCTGGGGTAAAGATGTGCTCAATTCTTCTGAATGGCTGTTTGCGTATGAGATTTTAGCTAACCAGTGGCATAATCGCTATAACTCTATCGAACTGCCGGACAATTGCGCCTTGTATGAACACATGCGGGATAATTCAGTTTCCTTTATAGATGACGAGGCGATGTCTCAAATCAGTTTGCCACCTCCTTTCCGAAGACAGATTGAAGATGCCGAACATGAAGATGAATTGACAGAAGACTGGCTATCAACGGTGCTGGTTGATGAAGAGGATGTCGATGAATCAGACGATGAAGGTGACGATGATGTTGCTGATGCCGATTGGAGATATTACTAAACAACATAGCGGATAGGGTCGGACCAAGCTAACTAACTTAAAATATATAAAATAAACTTAAAATTACCCTCTAAAATGGCTCTATTTTGAACTTTTTGGGTACAAAAACAGCATGATAACCATGCCCCGCAAAGCGGCATTTATTCCCGAAATCGGCTTTTAAACAGCAGAATAATAGCATCTGCGACTGTTGCAGAATTATCAATATAGTCCAGGTTCATCACAAGATCAAACTCATCAGCCGGGGCTGAATCTTTTTGATGTCACCAGTTGAAAAAATTCCCGTTGTTCCTTTTCCGCCTTCTCAAGCACCCGAAGCGCTTTTTCTTCGTCAATGTTGACAAACTCGTAAAAAGTCAGATTCCGATGGCAAAGAAAAAAGTTCCACCAATCTTAAAATTGGCGAGGCGCGCAAATTCTGAGTGATAATTAGTACTTAGCGTACCATGAAGAAACGAAGGATGAAGCGCAACAAAGAATTTGGACTTTTTACGAAGCCATCAATGTTAAGAGAATCGGCAAGGCGTTTGATCCGCCGTTCTCTGGAACTGACAATACGGACAGCAAACACGCGGTCCCTTGGCAGCATCAGGTGAATCCCCCGGCCCACAAAAATATTGGATTCCATGTGTGCCAGACAAAATGCTGCATAAAAAAGTTCCCGGGCATAATCGTTTATGTCAAACGCCCTGTCTCCGAGTATTAAACACATGAGTTCTTTGATTCTGCCGGGATAGCGCTCGTCAATAGATAAATATATTTAAATTGGTTAAGTAATAATATCGTAACTTCTCAATAAGTCCTGGCAAAAGTTTCTGGATTCCCGCCTTCGCGGGAATGACGATTCATGTGAAGTGGCTCTCTGACCTGGGTATTTTTTTAAGACGGGAATGAGAAATGAATTTTAGAAAATTTAAGGCAGATCAGCTGCCAAAAATTCTTACAACCTGTAAAATAGTTTTAACAAATTGATCGGGCCATTGTTCGTCTTTGATTATCTCAGGTCCGGATTTGAAATTTTACGAAAATCGGTTTCGCAAATTTTCAATTTTTATTTAAATGTCGAAAACCTGGTCCTTTGGGCCAGGTCAGAGATATTTGGCTCTGCCCGCCAATGATGATTTGGTTAAATTCTTAATCGTAATCTTTCTCGTAATCATAATCTTTT
>JAQIBZ010000536.1 GCA_027858815.1 Desulfobacteraceae bacterium | reverse complement strand
GTTCAGCTTTTGTGGATTCATTGGAGCGTAAACTGGGAAGAAAGCTAAAACCGCAAAAGCCCGGAAGAAAACCAAGAGAGAAATAAATATATATATATACTGTCCCCGGAATTACACTGTTTAGGTGGATAAAAAATCATATAAATTTCTTGACAAAAATCATGTAAAATAATAATTAAATTTTTTTAAAAATTTAATTTTATATAAAATATTAGAGATATTAGTATTTATTTGGTGTGCTGATATCCGTAATGAAGGAAAGGCAAAGGGCTGCTTAAAATGATGAACTGATTGAAACCTTGTGTTGAGGCGAACAATCGGTTGCAGAAAAGTATGGGGCCCAATTGAAAGGAATCTCAATAGATGTCTTCAAAGAAAGAACTTAAACTTGTTTATGCCCTGGCGATAGTCTGTTTAATTGTCGGAGTGCTTTGTTACAGTTCCCTGCCCGCAAAGTCACCTGAGTCACCCGTGCGATTAATGTTTAAAACTGTTGGCGGGAATGTTTTGTTTGATCATCAGACCCACAGTGACGCTTATGGATTAGAGTGCATGGCCTGCCATCATGTATCTGATGAAGGTCAATCTGATGTTCCGGCAGATGCACCGGGTTCTTGCGGCAGCTGCCACACGGCAGACAGCGAACATATCCCTGTCTTCGCTGATAACGGCATCTTTGATCATGAAGTGCACAGTGCGGACTTGGGACTTGCATGTAATGACTGTCATCATAATTATTATGAGGAAGATGGCGGTGAACCGCAATTATGCAGTGACTGTCATGAACCGGGTGTTGAAGATGATTTCATGATGGGACGGACGCAGGCATTTCATGCACAATGTATCGGCTGTCACGAAGACTTCGGTGTGACGCCCGGACAAGACGATTGTGCAAGCTGTCATGCACCGCGTAAACGAACGGATGCGTTTCATGAACAATGCATAAACTGTCATGAAAATTTCGGTGTAGGGCCGTCCGGGGCTGAATCAGACTGTAAAAAATGTCATGGTTTTTAAGTGATATTTGTTTGATCGCGACAAAGACGGAAGATTCTCAAGATTTTTGAGGAATTGAATTAATTATAAGTCAAGCAGTTATAGGTTGATCCATGATTAAAAGATCATTCTTCGGATTCGTAAAACCGAAACTACAATATGAAATTATTGATGAAGCACCTGCAGAGCCGGTCAGCATAAAAGCATCGAAGCAGATCATGTTTCACATTGAGCAGCCGGTAGAAAATGCCGGAGAGATGTTGCTCAAAACAGGGGATCAGGTTCAATGCGGCCAGAAAATTGCCATTAACGATGATGCGGCTGAATATCTTCTTTCCAGCAAGTCGGGACAGATATCAAAAACTTCAACATTTGTCGGTATCATGGGGAAAAAATACACTTCCGTGATTATTGATGTGGATAAAGAATCATCTCAATCCGATGATGAATGCTTCAAAAAAGTATGTAAAGCACCTTCTTTGGATCATGCCAAAAACTTTCTGGCAGGTCTTCCCGGAAAACCGGATTTCAGTGTTTTTTTTGATGCGGGTAAACCGGTTAAAGCTATTGTTGTTCTTGGGGTAGATGATGATCTGTTGAGCACCACCCATCAGTATTTTGTCAAAAACAACATCATTGCCATCAAGACGGGTATTGACCTGCTATGTAAGATATCCGGGATATCGAAAGCAATTCTCATAGTTCCCCAGCATCTTGAACAGGTGGCCGGTTCTTCAGGCGCGATTGTCAAAACTGTTGATTCGGAATACCCGTCTGCGCACCCGGATTTGGTCATGCAGCACATACTCGCTTCTGAAAATGAAACATCAAAATCCGGGATCGCTTTTTTCAGCGCTGAGGCAGTGTGTGCCATTGGTGCTGCATATAATACCGGTAAACTTCCTTTGGAAAAGATTGTTTCTTTTGTATCCAAAGACGGAAATAAACGACTGATTTCCGTTCCCATCGGGACCCCGCTGCTGGATATTTTAAATGAATTCGATGAAAAATTAAATGACGGTGACCGTATGATTATCGGCGGCCCCATGAAAGGCGTTTCTGTTTATTCATCAGATTTTCCTGTTCTGCCGGACACCGATATAATCATTATTCAGGATAAAAATCAGATTACGGAACGTTCTGACATTGCCTGTACCAATTGTGGTGAATGTGTAAGGGTCTGTCCGGCAAACCTTCAGGTAAACCAATTGATTCGATATCTTGATGCCGGGCAATATGAGGAAGCCGCAGATCAATATGATTTGTTTTCATGCATTGAATGCGGATTCTGCAGTTATGTTTGTGAATCAAGAATACCTGTTTTTCAGCATATCAAGCTGGCGAAACATACGATAGAAAGTATGAAAGCAGCGGAGGAAACTAATGCATAACACTTTAAAGCTAACTGTTTCACATGCCCCATTCTGGCATAACGGGAGCAGTATCTCAACAAAAAGCTGGAACATCCTTTTGGCCAGCCTGCTGGCGGTGATACCCGGTTGTCTCCAGTATGGGATATCCGCTATTGGGGTGGTGACGCTTTCGATCGCTTCAGCTATTCTTTGGGAAATGCTGATCAACTTAATTTCCCGCCGTCCTGTTTCAGTGGGAGACGGAAACGCTGCAGTGATTGGGATGATGTTTGCGATGATGCTGCCGGCCACAACCCCCTGGTGGGCAGTGGTCACCGGCACCTTCTTTGCGGTGGTTATCGGTAAGGAAATTTTCGGGGGAATCGGGGCCAACCCCTTTAACCCGGCGGTTCTTGCAATGACTATTGTGATGCTGTCCTGGGCGGATCTCTTTGATTTTAATGCTGCGCTGTTGAACTATCAATTTGATTTCAATGCGGTATATCCTCTGGTGCTGTCAAAGTCTTTTGGTGCGTTAGCAGTAGCGGATTTTGATTTAATTGATCTGCTTTTTGGAAAACAAATTGGTGGTATCGGCTCCACATTCGGCATCGGTTTGATTGCCGGCGGTGTTTATTTGATGATTAGAGGCTATATCCGATGGGAAGTCGCTGTTTCTTTTCTGGCAGGGATTTTTGCATCGGCTCTGTTTTTTAATATTTTAAATCCGGAACTCTATGCCGGTCCCGGTTTTCATTTGTTAACCGGATATACCTTAATCGGTGCCTTTTTTCTCGCCACTGAAGATTCTTCTTCTCCGGTTAATTTTATACCAATGTTGATATATGGATTGTTCGGAGGGGTTTTGACAGTAATGATCCGGAATATCGGTGTGCATATTGATGGGGTATTGTATGCTATTTTGATCATCAATCTTGTCAATCCGATTGTCGATAAAATTAGACCCAAAGCACTTGGAAAGGGTGTCTAACATGAATGATATGATAAAAATGGTTGTTGTTCTAACGGTTTTAAGCTCTGTGGCCGGCGGTGTACTTGCTGCCGTAAATAAGGGGACTGCCAGTCAGATTGAGGCGCAGCAGTTGACGTTTGTCAAAGGTCCCGCAATTATGTCCATCCTGGAAGGGTCGACCAACAATCCGATTGAAGACCGCTTTAAAATTTTAGATGGTGATGCGGAAACGAGTTTTTTTGTCGGTGAAATTGGCGGCAAAGCCAATACTATCGCTTTTGAGGCATTCGGTAAAGGCTTTGGCGGAGATATCGGTGTGATGGTCGGCATCAACATGGATGACGATAAGCTGGTTGGTGCGGCAGTTACAGTTCACAGTGAAACACCGGGTCTGGGTGCAAATGCAAAAGACAAGCCCGATCTTGCCGTTCAGTTTCAAGGACTGTCCGTGACGGATCCTGTTAGTGTAACCAAAGATGGTGGAAAAATTAATGCAATCAGTGGTGCAACGATTACATCCCGTGCCGTATGCGATGCAGTTGGCAACGCATTGACAGCGTATCAAAAAATGAAACCACAGTTACAACAAGAAATACAGAAGTTTGGCAAATAGGAGATCAATATGCCGAAGACGATAGTTCAGGAATTTACAAAAGGATTGTGGGAAGAGCTTCCTCCGTTTAGACTGGTGTTGGGTCTTTGCCCCGTGCTTGGGGTGACCACTACTATGGAAAACGGGCTTGGGATGGGTATTGCGACAACATTTGTCCTTTTTGGCTCAAATTTTCTGGTTTCGCTGCTGAGAAGCATTATCCCACAAAAAGTGCGAATTGCCTGTTTTATTATTATTATTGCTTCATTTGTAACCATTGTGGAGCTTTTGATGCAGGCGTATGCCTACCCGCTATACCTTAAACTGGGGGTGTTTATCCCGCTTATTGTTGTTAACTGTATCGTTTTGGGACGGGCAGAAGCGTTTGCCTATAAAAATAAGGTGTCCTATTCCATTGCAGACGGACTGGGTATCGGAATCGGATTTACACTCTCATTAGGTGCTCTCGGTGCTGTGAGAGAATTGCTGGGAAATGGATCGGTAACTGTCTGGGGAGATTTTTCTTACAATTTATTGACGGCATTCCCTTCATATCATCCGTTTTCATTTATGGTTCAAGCACCGGGCGCGTTTATCTGCCTCGGATTGATGCTTTGTGTAATAAATGCAGTGGGAGATTAACAGGAGAATATAATGGGCTATTTTGAACTTATCATTGCATGTATTTTTGTTAATAATATCCTGCTTGCCCAATTTTTGGGTAATTGTCCATTTCTTGGGACATCAAAGAAAATGGAAACAGCCGTCGGTATGGCAATGGCGGTTATTTTTGTTCTGGTCATGGCAGGAACGATTACCTGGGTAATTTATACGTTTATTCTGGTTAAATTCGGACTGGTATATCTTCGGACAATCGCGTTTATTGTGGTCATTGCCTCTTTGGTGCAATTTGTTGAAATGTTTTTGAAAAAAAGTATACCCGCCCTTTATGCCGGTTTGGGTATTTTCCTTCCGCTGATCACCACAAACTGTGCGGTGATGGGTGTTTGTGTATTGAATATTGACAAAGAGTTCACTTTTCTCCAAGCATTAGTGGCCTCAACATTTTATGCTGTTGGTTTCGGACTTGCCCTTGTTCTTTTTGCAGGACTCAGGGAGCGTATTCTTCTTGCGCGGGTCCCGAAACCGCTGCAGGATACTTCCATTGCGCTAATCACGGCAGGAATGATTTCTCTGGCTTTTTTTGCATTTCAGGGAATGGTTTAGAAAAAGAACTTGCTTAGTGAAATTTTAACACCGTTCATCCAATGACGGCGTTGTTGATATTGACAGTCATGTCAATTGATATGAATAGAAAAAATCAAGAGGATCATTGTGGTTGAATCAATACTATTTACATTCGGGCTGGGTGCAGTTTGCGGACTTATTCTGAGCTTTGCTTCTAAAATATTTTATGTGTATGAAGATCCACGAATAGCCAAAGTTGAAAATTTACTTGCCGGTGCAAATTGCGGCGGTTGTGGGTATGCCGGATGTTCGGCGTGTTCTGAAGCGATCGTGAATGAAGAGGCGCCTGCCAACGCTTGTATTCTTATCGGGACTGAAAATGTTTCTGAAATTGCTATTATCATGGGTTCGGAAGCCGGTACGGCCGAACCGTTAAAGTCTTACAATAATTGCGACGGGGGTAAACGGGCGAGTGACCGTTTTATTTACAACGGCCTGAATACCTGCAGCGCTGTGATTTCACTGTATGGCGGGAAACGGGACTGTACCATCGGCTGTCTGGGTTTAGGTGACTGTGTCCGTGCCTGTGGATTTGATGCACTTTCCATTGGTGCCAATGGTTATCCTGAAGTTGATAAAGAAAAATGTGTGGGCTGCGGTGCCTGTGAAAGCGCTTGCCCGAAATCAATATTGGAAGTCCGTACCATTTCGCAGCGTCTTTTACATTTAAACAGTTATGATGATGCGTTGGCGCCTTGTGCACAAACCTGTCCCGCAGAGATTGATATACCCCGTTATATCGATCATATCCGGAAAGGTGAATATGAAGAAGCGGTTAATACCATCAGAGAACGGAATCCGCTGCTTTTGGCCTGTGGAAGGGTCTGCCCTCATCCGTGTGAGTCCTTCTGTCGCCGCGGGATTGAAGATGAACCGGTTTCAATCAACCAGTTAAAGCGTTTTGTTGCCGATTACGAGATGAATTCCGGAAAACGTTTTCCCATCGAATGTGCGCCGGATACCGGGAAACGGGTTGCGGTTATCGGCGGCGGTCCTGCCGGTTTGAGCTGTGCCTATTTTCTCAGACGCGTCGGACATCATCCGGAAATATTTGAGGCCATGCCAAAATTGGGCGGTATGATTCGATACGGTATTCCTGAATACCGTCTGCCCAAAAAGGTACTTGATTGGGAAATTGAGGGAATTTTAAATCTGGGTATCAAGGATCATACCAATGTTCGCTTAGGTGTTGATTTTGATTTTGGATCATTGATCGCGTCAGGCTTTGACGCGGTGTTTTTTAGTGTCGGCGCGTGGAATGACTATAATCTTGGAATCCCCGGTGAAGATCTTGAAGGGTGTTTTACCGGTATCGATTTTCTGTCGAAAATTGGAAATAATGAATCTGTAAACATTGGTCAACGTGTAGCCGTCATTGGCGGTGGGAATACAGCCATTGACTGCTGTCGGACGCTTCTTCGTAAAGGCGTGGACAAGGTTTATCTTGTTTACCGTAGAACAAGAAAAGAAATGCCGGCCAATGAAGTTGAAATTGTCGCATCGGAACATGAAGGCATTGAATTTGTTTTCCTGGCTGCGCCTAATACGGTGGTCGGCAATGATGAAAATCAGGTTACAGGCCTTGAATACCTGAAAATGGAACTTGGTGAGCCTGATGCCAGCGGTCGTCGTCGCCCGGTACCTGTGGACGGATCTGAAACAATACTTGATGTGGATATGATTGTTACCGCTATCGGGCAATCGCCTTTATTGTCATTTCGCGGTAAGAATGATCGATTAGATGAACTGACAATTACCCGCTGGAACACATTTGATGTGGAACCGGCCACTTGTCAAACCAATGTACCCTATATATTTGCAGCCGGTGATTCAGCGACCGGTCCTGCACTGGTGGTTGATGCGATTGGCGGTGGCCGAAAAGCAGCCCGCTCCATTGATCAGTTCTTAAAGGGTGAGCCTGTCGTTCCTCAACCGAATGCATTGTTGAATAAACATATATCCGGCACCATATTTGATTCAGTTGATGATATCGTCCAGAGTAAACGTACAGAGATGCCGGAGCTTTCGGTTGCACAGCGGATACATTCACTTGATGAAGTTGATTTGGTGATTTCTGAAGCTGACGCGCTATATGAATCCAACAGATGTTTGAATTGTTGCCGATTGTGCTATAACGCTGATTCTTAAGTTAAGCTCTTTTATATTTTTCAGTTTTTTAAGATACTTTCATAGGAGCGTTTATGATTACACTTAATGAGTTAGATAATGTCCAGGCATTTAAAGAGTTGACCAATGAGCAGCTTGAGTCGATAAAAGACTTTTGCGTTAAAGAGGATTTTAAATCCGGAGATCGCTTATTTAAGGAAGGGGATTTGGCCGAACATTTATGGATTGTTACGGATGGTCAGGTTGATCTTCGGTTTGAATTGCCCGGAAATCGCCCGACATCGGAAGAAACCACGATCTCATCTCTTACAGCGGAAGACGATAAAAAAAGAACATTGGGTTGGTCCTGTTTTGTTCCGCCATATAAGATGATGCTTTCAGCCTATTGCGTAACCCGTTCCTGTACAGTTATTAAGATAGCCAAAGCGGATATGGTGACTTTATTTAAAAATGACGCCCTAATGGGATATTTGGTAATGGCATATCTTATCAAGGTTTTGGGATACCGTTTTCAACAATTTCAGGAACAACTGGCCATGCAAAAAGGGCATGATATAATGTATTCATGGTAAGATTTGATACACAGTGATATGCTTCAAATTTTAATCTTTATTAAATATATCAGCAAAGATATAAGCCGCATCGTTTCTGTTTAGAACCGATGTGGCTTTTTTATTCAAATTTTATTGTTACTTGGTGGCTTTACATGCCTTATAAATACTGATAATTTTATTTAAGGTGTTTATGCTGAATCAAATTAATATCGGATCTTATTCAAGGAGTTTTTATTCGTGAATTCACTTGATCAAAAGCGCAAACAGGTTGAGGTAGAAATTCAATTGTTAAACCGTCAGGTGGAGGAAATGGACGGGAAAATCAGAGCTTATCTGGCTGACCGTCAAAATAAACCGCATCCGCGTCATCTGGATCTAATTGAAAAAATTCAGGGTTTCCGGCTGGATCCCAGTATTTCCACCAAACACCTTGTGACTTTAGTAGATAATCTGCAATGGAAAATGCATTATAGTAAAAGGGCCTGGAAACAGTTCTGGGAGAATTCAGAAGCCCAGCGTCGCACGAAAAAACAAAACACGCCCCCTATCATTGAAAATGTCGGAAGTCCTTCAAAAAAAGACATCGCATCTTCTACACCACAATACTCCGTTGATACACTATGGGAAATTCAACAGGAAAAACTCAGGGCGTATGGAGAGCCTGATTCAAAAGAGACAAAATCAGCCTTTAAACAACGGATGCTGAATGAATACAAAAGGTTGAATCAGGATAAAAAATCAAACCAGGAAATTATCTTAACTTTTGACAAGGATTCAAAGCACTGTAAACTTGATTTAAAATAACAGACTGATTCTATGATATTTTTTTAATGTTGTCGATGAAATCAATCATGTCGTCAGGAAGCGGGGCCTCAAACTTTAAGTTTTCACTAGTCTCAGGATGAATGAATCCGAGCTGCCAGGCATGAAGCATTTGTCTCGGAACATTGCAGACGATTTCTTTTAATGGCAGATTGTTTTCAAACTGCTTAAGGGGCCTTTTAAAGCCATATGTCGGATCCCCGACGATCGGATGCCTGATTGCTGCACAATGAACCCGAATTTGATGGGTCCTGCCGGTTTTAATATTAAATTCTACAAGTGTCAGCCACTGAAATTTTTCTTTTATTTTCCAGTGTGTTTCAGCATATCTTGCATTGCCATGGTCGGTCACAGTCATTTTTTTTCGGTGACTGGCATGCCGGCCGATTTTTAATAGAATCTGCCCGGTATCCTGGTCCGGTATCCCATAAACAATGCCCATGTATGTTTTACTGATATGCCTTTCTTTAAACTGAGAGACCAGGTAATTATAGGCGAATTCTGTTTTTGCGACAATCATAATGCCGGATGTATCCTTATCCAGGCGATGAACAATGCCGGGACGGGTTGTGTCCACACCAACGCCTTTGATCTCAGGTCGAAGAAAAAGAAGCCCATTTGCGATTGTGCCATGGTTATGCCCGGGTGAAGGGTGTACGACGATACCGGGATTTTTGTTAATCACCAGGAACAGGGCATCTTCAAATAGTATCTGAATATCGATCGGTTCAGGTTCAAATCGGCAAGCGGCAGGTTCATGAATTGTTCCTGCGACAATGTCACCGGCACGTAATCGATAGCCTGGTTTTTTCATGGATCCGGAGACGGTGATGTCTCCATTTCGGATTAATCGGGATGCTATGCTGCGGGATAATTCGGGAAAACTGGATGTTATAAATGAATCAAGCCGTTTGCCGATATCAGTATTTTCTACCGGTATGGCAAACGACTTGTTACTATTATCATGCATGGCAGGGGATAAGTGGATTAGGCTTCTGCTTCTTCTTCTGCCGGTTTTTCAAATAAGGATTCAATTTCTGCCCATACGGTTTCTTCATCAGCGTTTTTTGCCGTACAAAGCTCTCTTAAGAGCAGGCCTTTTGCTGTATCAAGAAGTTTACGCTCTCCAAAAGATAAGTCCTTGATCAGCTTTAAGAGAAATAAATCCCTGAAAACTTCAGCAACATCAAAAAGAGAACCGGTTTTCAGCTTGTCCATATATTCTTTATATCGACGGTTCCATGTTTGATTATCAAAAATATCATCTTTTTTTGTTTGTAATAATTCATATATTTCAGGAACCTGAGTGGAATCGATCGTATTTCTTAATCCGACAGAATCCACATTCCACGTCGGGATCATTATTACCATGCTGTTTTCAAGTATTTTTAAAATATAAAAATCATGTTTTTCACCGTTGATCGTCCGGCTTTCAATTGATTCAATTCGTCCCACTCCATGCGCCGGATATACAGCCAGGTCACCTACCTGAAATGTTCTAACACCTGTTTCTTCTTCTTCTTTCATGATTACGTTATTTGCTTTTTTTACCATTTTACACACCGTATTACATTGTAATATTTATTAAAATAACACATAAAAACAAAACAATATCATTTAATCGGAAGAAAATCAACAAAAAAAAGGGGATTGACGGTTAAACCGCCAATCCCCTTTGGGACTTAACTTGTAAATTGTAACAGTATTACAACAGGAAAGGAACCATCAGCAATGCTACAACATTAAGAATTTTAATCATCGGGTTGATAGCCGGACCAGCAGTATCTTTGTAGGGATCGCCGACTGTATCACCGGTAACTGCAGCTTTATGAGCATCAGAGCCCTTGCCGCCGAAGAAACCGTCTTCGATGTATTTTTTCGCATTATCCCAGGCAGCACCACCTGTTGTCATTGAAATGGCAACAAACAGACCGGTTACGATACTACCAATCAAGAGACCGCCCAGAGCAACTTTGCCCAGGAGGAAACCAACCAGTAGCGGTGCAAGAACCGGAAGAAGTGCCGGAATCATCATCTGGCTCAAAGCAAACTTGGTTACGATATCAACACAGGCACCGTAATCCGGTTTAGCTGTACCTTCCATAATTCCCGGAATTTCGCGGAACTGACGACGAACTTCATCAACAACAGCAGCACCGGCTTTACCAACAGCGCTCATTGCCATGGATGCGAACATGTACGGCAGCAAACCACCGATGAACAGGCCGATAATTACATTTACATCACTCAGGTCAAATGCAATTGCTTCACCTGCACCGTGCAGGACAAATTCCTGGGTATAAGCAGCAAAAAGAACCAGCGCAGCCAGAGCAGCAGAACCGATAGCATAACCTTTGGTAACGGCTTTTGTTGTGTTTCCAACAGCATCCAGGGGATCGGTAACAGCGCGAACACTGTCATCAAGCCCAGCCATTTCAGCAATACCGCCGGCGTTATCTGTAATCGGGCCGTAAGCATCAATCGCAATAACCATACCTGTCATGGACAGCATGGAAACAGCAGCAATCGCAATGCCGTAAAGTGAAGCAAAGTCATATGAAATGTAAATAGCAGCACAAATTGACAGAACCGGGGCAGCAGTAGATTGAAGGCCAACGGCGATACCGGCAATAATGTTTGTTCCGTGACCGGTAGTAGACGCTTCGGCAATGTGTTTTACCGGTGCGTAAATACCTGTGTAGAACTCAGTGATAACAACGATCAAAACGGTAAGAATCAGACCAACCAGAGCAGCATAGTAAAGATCCATGGCAGTAATAACAACACCGGCTGCAGTTGTGAGGCCAGCAGCACCTACCATATGATTAATTACAAAATAGAATGTAACACCGGCAATGATGGCAGCGCCGAACATGCCTTTGTACAAGGCGCCCATGATGTATTCGCTTTTACCCAGACGAACAAAGAACATGGCAATGATTGAAGCAATAATTGAAACTGCACCCAGAACCAGCGGAAGGAAGACAACTACGTCAGCTCCCGGGAAAAGCAGTGCGCCAAGCAGCATTGCTGCAATCAGTGTAATGGCATAAGTTTCAAAAAGGTCAGCTGCCATACCGGCACAGTCACCAACATTATCACCAACATTATCAGCGATTGTTGCGGGGTTTCTTGGATCATCTTCCGGAATACCGGCTTCAACTTTACCAACAAGGTCAGCACCAACATCAGCACCTTTTGTAAAGATACCACCACCCAAACGGGCAAAGATAGATATCAAGCTGCCGCCAAAGCCAAGTGCAACCAGCGGAACTACGTTTTCAACCATTGTAGCGCCTTCAGGAGCAGTTGCCAGCAGATAAGCAAAGAAGCCAGCCAGTGAAGACAGGCCAAGGCCTGCAACCAGCATACCGGTAACGGAACCACCTCTAAAAGCCATAGACAGACCGGCAGCCATGCCATTTTTAGCAGCTTCAGTGGTTCTGACGTTAGCAATAACAGAAACTCTCATGCCAATGTAACCGGCCATGAAAGATGCGAGAGCACCAACTAAAAAACCGATGGCGGTTTTGGTGCCAAGCGTGAAAATGATTACGCCAAAAATTACAATACCAACAGCTGCCATACTTTTTGCCTGACGATTAAGATAGGCAACAGCACCTTCCTGAATAGCGGTGGCGATTTCCACCATTTTTTCGTTTCCATCCGGAGCACTTTTAATCATCATTGCGATGATAATTGAGTACAGAATGCCGACAAGGCCGACGATTGTACACGTAAGTGGGATGTTAGCCAATAATGTTTCCATGTTTTTCCTCCCTTACAAAAAATTAAAGATTATCAGATCCTACTACATTTCTATTAAACTTATTCATACTTAGCGTTAACCCTTTATTTATTATTTCTTGAGCAGCATCTCCAGCGATCGTCAGGACAGATTCTAAAAGACTTGTTTCCTCTTTGGCAAATTTTCCGAGAACATGATCCGTAACATCAATATGTGTGTCTGGCCGCCCGATGCCGACGCGAATGCGGGGGAATTCTCCACCTCCCGCTGCACCGATAATGGATCGAATGCCATTATGCCCGCCATGCCCTCCTTTTGCCTTGATTTTTAAATTTCCAAATAAAATATCAATATCGTCATGGATGACCAATACATGGTCTAATGTCAATTTGTAATATTTTGCCAGCTGTAAGATCGGCGGACCGCTGCGATTCATAAAAGCTAACGGTTCTGTTAAAATGACCTTAACGGTGTCAACTTCTCCCAAACCAAAAAGGGTGTCAAATTTTTTTTGGTTAAGCGGGATATCAAATTTCTCAGCAAGCTGCTCAACTACCATAAATCCGATGTTATGTCGGGTTTTTGCGTATTTCCGGCCTGGATTTCCAAGGCCGGCAATCATCCATGGGGTATCGGTCACCATATCAGAAAGCCCGGGATTCAGCCGGTATAAATCGCCTGAGGATCACGCTAACCGTTTTATCCTTCAGATCCGGATGTTTCTGCTGCTTCAGCACCCTCAGCACCCTCAGCACCCTCAGCATCCTCTTCGCCTTCTTCGCCT
>JAQIBZ010000434.1 GCA_027858815.1 Desulfobacteraceae bacterium | reverse complement strand
TACGAGAAGTGAGGAACGAACGACGAAGTAATCCCCTGTCGATAAGGAGATTGCTTCGGTCGTACCTCCCTCGCAATGACAGAAAAAGTGCAATTTTGAGACTTTCCGTTCAACCACTAGTTAAACAAAGGACAATGGTGTGAAATATATTCCGGTAAATTCAAAATTCTGTTTTATAATGCTCTGCCTTTTTTTCGGGGGCATGATCATGTGCAATGAATGTCATCGCCCGGAAGCTGAAGCACCAACAGAAGAAAAAGGGATAAGGGCCGTGGAAATAAATGTTATCTCCCGATAGGTCTAATCCCTATAGCTTGTCGTATTTTGGCAAGAAAAGGTGTACTGTATTCTCTTGCCCGCAGAGCACCCTTCTGAAGGACCGATTCAATGTATTCCGGGTCGGCAACCAGTTCTTCGTACCGGCGCCGGGGGGTATCCAAAACTGCGTTTACGGTTTCAAAAAGAATCTGTTTCATTTCTCCCCATGATATGCCTTCTGCATAACGACGGCGCATGGCTGAACAGGCATCAGAATCGGCAAATGCCTGATAGATGGCGAATAGGCTGCTGGTGTCCGGATCTTTAGGCGCTTCCGGTGGCGATGTGTCGGTTCTAATTTTCATTATCAACTTGCGGAGCTTTTTCTCAGGCAAAAACAGCGGAATGGTATTGTTGTAGCTCTTACTCATTTTACGACCGTCTAAGCCGGATAATACGGATGTGTTTTCATCCACCACTACTTCGGGCAGAACAAGCATTTCGCCGAAGTGATGATTGAAACGCATAGCGATGTCCCGGGCCATTTCAAGGTGCTGAATCTGGTCGCGGCCCACCGGAACCTTGGTTGCTTTAAACATGAGGATGTCGGCTGCCATGAGGATGGGATAACTGAACAAGCCCATGCTGACTCCTTTGTCCGGGTCCCGCGTACCGGCATTTTCACCGGCATTTTCGTTCTCAGAAACTGCGGCCTTATAAGCATGTGCTCGGTTCATGAGCCCCTTGGCCGTCATGCAGGTCAGAATCCAGGTCAGTTCTGGAATTTCAGGTATATCGCTTTGCCGGTAAAAAACAGCATTATCTGTGTCAAGACCCAGAGCGATCCAGGCTGCCGCCACTTCCATACTGCTTTGGTTGATCCGCTGAGGGTCGTGGCACTTGATAAGGCTGTGATAATCGGCCAGAAAATAAAAACTTTTTACATGTCTGTCACGGCTGGCTTCGATGGCCGGGCGGATAGCACCTACATAGTTTCCCAAATGCGGGGTGCCTGTGGTAGTTATCCCGGTTAAAATAATATCTTTGGACATGGACTTTCCTTGCTAAATTGGTATTTGTTTATATGGACTCCACGGAATCTTATCCGGTTGCAGAGTACGAAATAAAAGTTGACAGTAGAGTAATCCTTTATGAAAATCAAGGGGGTGTATTTTTATATCAAAACTTCATGCATATTTTTGTTATAACTGACCTTTTTCCTGGACGAATTCAGAAAATCGATCAAAGTTGATGCTCTCGTAAAAAGTATCCAGATGGCTAAGATAAAAGTTCCACCAATACCATAAAATTTGGCAAGGCGTAGTGATTTTTCAGACAAGAAATCATACATGTAGTATCTTGAGTGGCTGAAAAATTGCTACAACACAGTAGATGGGACTTTTTACGACGCCATCAAAGTTGACTATCAACTGGATGTGGTGTCGCCAAATTGATTTTGAACTGCGTGATTTTGTAGGAATTGGTTCCGTACCTCAATTTTGCTTGCCGTTTGAGCTGGCCGAGAAATTAAGAAAACATGCGTTTGAAAACAGGACCACAAAAACCTCAACCATGGTTGAGGCCCTGGAAAAATATTTAAAAAAATAAATCTTTTTAAAATTTATTTAAAATATCATGTGTTCCCACACGACGAAAAAGATAAACATCATCTTCTATTTGAAAGGTAAATCGATATCCTCTTGTTGCTTTACACCGCCAAACGTTTTTCCGGCCCCACATTTTTTTAATATCAAGAGACGGATGGTTTGGATTTTCCCATAAAAGTAAAATTTGTTTATCAATAGCGCTCTGAATGGGTTTAGGCAGACCTTTATAGTCTTTTTTAAACCGGTCGGAAAAAGAAAATCTCATAAAATTATTTCTTAAGTTCTTTCAAAAAATCCTCGGCGGTATCAAACGGTCCGCTAACTCTTTCCTCGGCAATGTCCCGGTCTACCTCTGCTTCACCTTCTTGCCATTCTTTTGTCCAAAACCAAGTATCCTCAGCATCAATAATTCTGGCTGGTTTTAGTACCACTTGACCTTTTTTTAATTCGGCATTTACAAAATCCCCGATTTTTAACCCCAAGGCTTTCCGGATTTGAACAGGCAGGGTGACAGCGCCGTTGCTTGTAATTTTTATAGTAGGCATCTTCATAACCTCGTAATTTACGAATTTATTAATTTCTTGTTTTCATTATAGCCAATATAAAAACGTTGTCAAGAATAGGGCGCAGATAAAAAGA
>JAQIBZ010000377.1 GCA_027858815.1 Desulfobacteraceae bacterium | reverse complement strand
TAAATGTGAATTGTGTGGTGCATTAGACAGCCTGGGTGTGTATGAAGTACCGCCGGATTCAAATGGAAGTACCGATCAATGTCTGTTCGTTTGCGAAACGTGTCGCAAGCAGATTGTGATTCTTACGAAGTTTGTTAAGAAATCGAACTAATGAATGAACTGATGCTGTTCACCGATGGAAGTGTCAATACGCATTTAAAAATTGGCTATGGAGCGTACCTGGCGGTTTCTGACCGAGGCCTTTCATTGGATTTGTTGCGGGCACGTGTGAAGGTGAGGCGATTTGAGCAGACATCTTCAACAAAACTGGAGTTGCAGACATTGTTATGGGCGTTAGATGATATTCAGACATTGGGAAACCGGGTAATTGTGTATACGGACTCGCAAAATATTATGGGACTGCCAGGCCGGCGGGAGCGGTTTGAAAAAAATGATTATCGTTCAAAGAAGAAAAGGCGCCTGAACAATTATAAGCTGTATCAGACATTTTATAAAATGACCGATCAGCTGGACTGTGATTTTGTTAAGGTGCTCGGACATCAGGCATCGAAGAAAAAAGATGATATGGCTCGTATTTTTACACTGGTTGATCGCGCATCAAGAAATGCGCTGAGAAAAGATATTCGGAAACCTCTCAGATTATAAATATAAAAAGGCAAATGAAGGTTTTAGGGCCGTGGAAGAAATAAAATATCCCATCTTGCTGGTCTTTTATCTTCCGCCTGTCTATCTATTTTTATCTCAACCCCAGTTTTTTCATCCGGTTGTACAGACTTGTCCGTTTCATGCCCAGAATTTCAGATGCCCCGCCGATACCGCTGAGTTTTCCGCCTGTTTTTTCCAGTATAAAGGCAATATATCGCCGCTGGATTTCATCTATGGTCGGAAGATCGTCAAACTGGTTTCTGCCAGAGGCTCTGTTTTCAGAAAAAATATCAAAATGAAGTTGGCCATCTGTGGCCAACAATACTGCACGTTCCATAATATTCTGCAGTTCTCTGATATTTCCCGGCCAGCTGTATTCTTTCAATGCTGTTTCATTTTCAGCTGACAGGCAAAGTTCCGGATGGTTGTATTTGTTTGCAAACCGGTTGATAAAGTGTGTGGCAAGCAGCAGGATATCCTGCTCTCGTTCCCGCAGAGGCGGCAGTGTGATCGGAATCACATTTAACCGGTAATACAGGTCTTCTCTGAATCTGCCGGCTGCCACTTCCTCTGCCAGATTTCGGTTGGTCGCTGCAACCAGGCGGAAATCGGAGGTGATATTCTGTGTGCCGCCGATCCGGGTCATGGTTTTTTCCTGGATGGCGCGTAGCAGTTTAACCTGAATGGACCTGGGGATTTCGCCCACTTCATCAATAAATAATGTCCCTTTGTTTGCCAGTTCCATGCGGCCTTTTTTTTGTCGGTCCGCACCGGTGAATGCCCCTTTTTCATGACCAAACAGCTCGCTTTCCACAAGATTCTCGGGAATGACGGTGGGGTCGATAGTGATCATCGGGTTGTTTTTCCGGTGGCTCATCTGATGAATACGACGGGCAAGCAATTCTTTTCCCACGCCGGTTTCACCCAGAATGAGCACCGTGCTGTCTGAAACTGCAATATGGTCGGTCTGGGTCAGGGTTCTGACCATAGATGAGCTCTGGGTGATGATTGCCTGGCTGTTGCCTGGTTCAAACTGGCCCAGCTGATCAGCAGTTTTTTGCTCCATCTGTCGGGAAAATTCAAATATATGATCAATATAGCTGGTCAGCCATTGGGCCATCTGGATGAGCTGGGATTTGGAAAAATTATCAAAGCAATCCTGTACATAGGAGTTGTCGTGGTAAAGCACTCCGCGCAACTGGCCGGCAACTTCAAATGGTACGCAAATCATTGCCTTGACACGGCTCGGGTTGAGTCCGGATTCACTCCGGCGGAGCACCTGGGGGCGGTTTTTATGAAAGGTCTTAAAAACAAGGGCCAGATTATCTCTGAAATCTTTTGCGGAAATATCTGCCGGAGATAAGTTGCATGGTCCTCTCAGTATCGGTCCTTTTTTGAGGTCATGGTGCCGGAACCAGAAGATGCCGCCCCGTTCCGCCCCAAAATAACGGTTGGTTGATTTTACGGTGTTGGATAGCAGGTAATCAAAATCCGCACTGGGAGAAAGTTCGGCAATCACATTGGCAAACATGCCGAGTAGCTGGTCTTCTGAATCTGAGAACTGATTTAAGTCTCTTTCTATTGTAAGTAAAGGCCGCAGGTCATCCGGAAAAAAGACATCCATGTATCCGGCAAAGTCTTTTCGGGCTTTTTCCGCCAGGAGTATAGCCTTTGGACGATCCTCTTTGCGTAATTGTAGTCGGGCCATTTCAATATGGGTTTTACCGGTCTGAACCGGGTCGCCGGATTGTAATAAATATTTTTCACTCTGAATAAGAGTCGATTCAATGATATTCAGTTGCTCGTTATTCTCAACTTGTTCTATGGCTTTTAATCGGAGGGCCACCCCGTGCAGGTGGATGTTGGGCTCATGCATGATGCGTTTGAATTCATCCGGATAGTTTATATAACGGACTTTTTTTATCCCCTTTCGATGCAGTTCAAACAGTGTTTCAAGAACAAGGGGGGAGGCATACTGACGAATAAGTCCTGATTCAGCTTCTTCAGACGTTTGTACAACCCATTCTTCGGCTTCATCCAGGCGGCCTTCCAGGAAATGATGAAACGCAAGTCCGCCCTTGGCAAAATAAGAGGCAAGTAAATTTTTTGTTCGTCGGGCTTCCTGGTATGCGCCGGATAAATGGAAGTGGGCCTCCTTGTTTTTTTTGATACCCAGCAGCATAATGCCCAGAACAGCGCGAAGTGTTATTGCCAGTCCATGATCTCCACCTTCCGTGGCAACCCGGCGATAGTAGTCCAGGGTGCCGATGGCCCGGTGAAATTGTCCCAGAAAGGCTGCGCTGTAACTTAACCATAATGGGCCGGACGGGTTAATGATCCGGCCGAGCTTTTCGGATTCAAAACTGTGCGCTGCCCTTTCAAAATACCCGATGGCTTCCTTAAAACGACCCTGAATAAAATAATAAAGACCGATGAATTCCGCTGCCTGGGTTAAGATATCTTCATCTCCTAACGCTTCAGCCTCATATTTGCCCACTTCAAATACCGACATGGCACTGTCTCTTTTTTCTGCAAAATAAAAAAGGCGTCCCAGATGCAGGTTAATCATGGCCATGGAGCGCCGGTCGCCAATTCTTTCTGCGGCATATATCGCACGCTGCAGTGTCTCGGTGAGTTCGGGGAATCCTTTGCCAAGAACAAAGCTGACATTGGCCAGTTCAATGGCCGTGGATGTGAACAATGCATCCCGTTCCAGTGAACCGGGAAAATCGATCAGTCTGCCGGTTACGCTGTGCAAGTGCCTCCAGGCAGTATCCCGGTCGCCGGATAAAAGGGCTTTTTGGGCAAGATTTTTTTCAATTTGAAGGGCTTCTTCTCCGATGCCGTTTTTGGACCGGGATTTGGTAAGGGGCATTTGCTTCTCCTTTTTATAAAATTTTAGAAAACAGGTTGAGCATTGTCAATACAAATGTCCTTATTTGGACATGCGTCAGTCCGTATATGGACATTGCCGGGGTGCCTAAAATATTATTATTATAAAAATAAGTACGTTGTGTGGTTGTGATAATTGGCATGTAGATTGCAATCATAGTTTAGGCAGGTAATCCGTGTTTGTGAAATGAATTTCTGGTCTCTGTGATCGGAAATTAAAGTTTCCAAATCCAAAAATAACCAAAAAGGGAGGATGTAATGAGCTTATTTAAAGACACCAATCACATGTATGCATTTTTGGAAGATCTTTGGAAGTATATCGTTTTTGACGCTGGTCTGGGCGAAAAGATGAAAGACTACGATGTCTCCATTAAGTATATTATTTCAGAGCCGGACGGATATCTTTTTGTAGATTCCGAGAACGTGATCACTGGCGAAGATGCAAATAGGAAGGCGACCATTACCATGGAAATGGCCGGTGATACGGTTATTAAATTCTGGACAAAACAATTATCGCTGCCTGTAGCCCTGGCAACCCGCAAAATTAAATCAAAGGGACCGATTCCAAAAGTCTTGAAAATGCTGCCGGCGTTCAAACCGATATATGAAGTCTTCCCGGAATATTGCAAGAAGCACGATGTTCCCCTGGGTTAAGCCAAGTCGAATTATTTTTTAGAAAAAATCAGAAATAGAAAGGGGAAGGAAAATGGCTGAATGCAAAATTCCTGGGCACATTGCATATGAGCTGGATTGCAAAGTGGAAAACACCCCGGATTTTAATATTGTGACATTTGAAAACGGTGATTTTGCGGAAGAGGCGTTGACCTATAGTGATATTGTCATCCAGGGCCGGAAAATAGCACAACAGCTGATCAAAGCGAATATTGGTAAAGGAGATACATTTGCGCTGCTGATGCGGAATCATCCGGAATTTCTATATGCGCTGTATGCTGCCACTTTGATCGGTGCAGTCATTGTACCGGTTGACCCACGCGTTAAAGGCGATCGCTTAAAATTTGTGCTGAAAGATTCGAAGGCAAAAGGGATTATTTTTACCAGTGAGTTTATGGAGAATGTAACCGCAGTCCTTTCCGGCCTGCCGGAAGTCAAAGTGCTGGGTGTCGCTTATAAAGAAGGAATGGATGTTTCGATAAATGATCAGTATCCTTCATGGAATGAAATTTATGAGGGTGCAGAAGCTTCTCCACCTGACAATCGATGTGACGAAATTTCCGTTCCCCTTGAAATCATTTATACATCCGGAACCACCGGTGACCCCAAAGGGGTGGTGCTTAAGGGAAACCGTTTGTCGATGTCAACAGTGCTGGCACAATTTGTCTGGCAGTACACAGCAGATGACAAGCTCTATACCGGCCTGTCCCTGACACATGGCAATGCCCAGGCAGTGACTTTGTTGCCGTCTTTGATGCTTTCGATCCCATCTGTTATCAGTTCAAAATTTACCAAAAGCCGGATCTGGGATATCTGCAGACAATACGGCTGCACCGCTTTTTCTCTGCTGGGCGGTATGATGATGGGAATTTACAGTGAGCCGCTAAAATCAGATGATGCGGATAATCCGGTGCGTCTGGTGCTCAGCGCCGGGACGCCGCATGCGATCTGGGAGGATTTTGAA
>JAQIBZ010000349.1 GCA_027858815.1 Desulfobacteraceae bacterium | reverse complement strand
CTGCAATTCTTTTAAATCTCTCAACAAAGTCGGTCTTTTAACAGTTGCATAATTTCTAGCAATGGTAGGAGTTAATTCCACTATTTCATCAATATGGAATTCCTTATTTATTGGCATTTGCAGAATTAAAACACGCTTTCTTTTAAAAGCTCCCTTTTTCGTATATTTTACATCTGCTAAAGTTTCATAAATATAATACTGCCAAAAGATTGAAAATTGATTTTCTTGAATAACATTTAAATTTTCTTTTAGGCCGTCGCGAAATCCCTGAACAGCGTAATTAATAAACCCGGTTAAACTTCTATTTTTCCAAGCTTGGTCTAACTGTCTATAATATTCAGGCCGGGTTTGGTTATAAAAATTTGATAAAATATGAGAAACTATATTTGGCAAGCCCGCTCTAAGCAGAATATAAAATTCAAGCAATCTGCCAGTTCTACCATTGCCATCCCCGAAAGGATGTATCCATTCAATATATACATGAGTAATAATGGCTTGAATTACTGATGTCCGAAAATTTAGCCTTCCATTGTCACTAAAATGGAATTCTTTTCTAAGCCAAGAGCAGAGTTGTTCTATAAGATTTGGGACATATTTATAATCGGGGGCTCGATAAGTCCCAACAACTCTATTGTCATTTCTAAATTTTCCGGGGATTGCATCAAGGTGATCGCCAAGATTTTTCCCGATCATTCTATGAAATTTTTTGATCAACTCCGGAGTTATTATCTTGGTTGTTCCTTCCCGCACAATTTCATTCAATAAAAAGTTAAAAGCATCGAGAATATTTTTAACCTCGATTTCTAAATACTCTTTGCTCGGAGGAGGCTTCCACCCCTCTTGCATCTTTTCAATATCTTCCTGGCTAAGCGTATTGCCTTCTATAGCTGTTGTAGCCTGTGCCCCTTTAATCAATGAAAGGAAAAGCAATTTGTTCCTATATTCTGGTTTTAATGGGATGTCGGTTAATGCTTTAATATAGGCATTACATTCTCCAAGCATGTATGCACAATCAATATCTATTTCCCATTCCTTGTGAAAAGATATATGCTTATATCGTTCCATTTGTCCTCCTGTTTATCATTTTATGTTAATAAATATGGTGCCCTATTTGTTAATACAGTGTCAATAAAAACAACACAAATGGCAACAAATTTTGATACCTATTTGTTGCCATTTGTATGAAGAGGATAGTGATGATTTAAAAACTGCTACCATTTTGCTACCATAACGCCAAAAAACACCCAATAAAACGATATAACCAAATAAAATGAAAATCGATTTATTTTTTGTTATTATTGTATGTTATTGTGTTTTGATGGATGCAGTGATTTTATTAGAACAGATCGACACGGTAGAAGTCATCAGTTCAAGTCTGATCGTGCCTACCAGAATATTCAAGGGTTTACAGCATTCACTGTAAACCCTTTTTTTATTTTGTGCTACCATTTCATTTTAAAAATGCATTTTCAAGTTTTTTCAAAAAACAAGAAACGTTACGTACAGTTATCGATAGTGTCCAACTCGCAAAAATGCGTTGTTTTATAAAACCGAGAATGGTGCCCGGGCCGGGGATTTGTTCATGAGCCTGATCCATATTGCAGGAACGATTGCCATATCGGTGGTATCAATGAACCGAGCAATGGCAAAAGTGAAAGATCTGACACCACGAGGGACGCATATAGCGATTTCAGGTAAATTTGCTATGGCAAAGGCATATTCGGTCCCATGGTTCATAAATCAAATAGGCCAGAAGATTAGATCAGAAGAGGGCCAGCCCCATTGGTTTTCGCTCGATCAATGGATCGGGATGACATGAGGAGCCGTGTACGGACCCATATGCACGGTTCTGTGAGAGGACGGAGCCCGCGAGGGCGCCTCCTACTCGATTCCCGCCATGAAAATCAGCGGATTGAGGGATTCTGCGCTGTAGGGTGGGCTTCTTTTGCTATACCAGTTCCAGCTTAACATGGGCAACCAGCTGCCCGTGCCACTCTGCGGTATTTTTTTAAGGCGTTGATGATTTTTCCTGTGTTTCGAAATAATTAACAGCAATGATTTTGATTAATCTATCAGCTTTTTAATCAGTTTTTCAAAACCCTGTTAATGTCAATTGCTACATTCATTGGAATCATGCTATACTTTTTAAAATTAAAAACATAAAAATCAGGTTTTCATTCATTTTAATTCCTTTCTATTTTTAATAATGATAAAAACGGACAAACTCATAACCCCTATAAAGGCCGGAAAGTCAGTCGTCCATCCGCAGGTTCGGTTTAATTATATGCCCCGGGTCGTAGGGTTTATGATTCACGGTTTTATTCTGTCCATTCTCTTTTTTGAAAGCCGGAATGTTCTTTTGTGGATTGCAATCTTTCTTCAGGCCATGGTCTGGCCCCATATTGCCTATCTGATCGGAAAGTACAGTCTCGATGGGAAAAAAGCCGAATACAGGAACCTGTATTTTGAGGCGTTTTTGTGTGGAATATGGATGAATCTGGCCGCTTTTCAGCTCTGGCCGTCCACGGTGTTTTTTCTTGGCGCAGCCATCAACCTGCTGGCAACACGTGGTTTAATTCTTTTTAGAAACGCCCTGTTGTTTTTGGGGCTTGGTATATTAGCTGCAGGAATTTTTAACGGATTTGAATATATTCCGGAATCAAGCCTTGCAACAGCATATGCATGCATTGCTTTTATTGTCATCTATACATCGATCGTTGCTTTTTTAAGCTTTAAAACCTCAAAAAAACTAAACATCAGTAAATTCCGGACCGAGGCAATATTAAACTCGATACAGAGCGGGGTGCTGGTCATCGACACTGAAACGCACAGGATCATCGAAGCCAATCCGGCAGCCGTTGCAATGCTCGGCATGGGCCGGGAGGATATTATCGGTCAGGTTTGCCATCGGTTTATCTGTCCGGCAGATCAGGGTGCCTGCCCGATCACGGATAAAAGACAGCGGATAGACAATGCAGAAAGCGAGATACGAATTAAGAACGGGCGCAAGGTTCCCATACTGAAAACAGTTACGCCCATAATTGTTGAGGGGCGGGAGTGTCTGCTTGAAAGTTTTGTTGATATCAGTGAGCTCAAGCGGACGGAAAAGGCGTTGGCGGAAAGAGAATTATTTCTAAGGACCCTTACAGAGGCCTTGCCTGATTTTGTATTTATTCTTGATACCGAGGGCACGATCCTGCAGGTCAACCGCCTTCATCCCGACCATCGTAAAGAAGATGTTGTTGGTCAGAAGGCTTTCAGTTTTATACCCCTGGAGTATCGCAACGCTTGTGAAGAGGCGCTTGCCCAAGCTCTTGTTACCGGACAGACGCAGACACTGGAAACAATGCTGGATCTTCCGGACGGTCAGTACTACTTCTTTCACCGTCTGAATCCGGTTCAATTTGTCGGTGAGAAAAAATTAATCCTGCTCATTTCCACGAACATTTCCGACCGCAAGAAGGCCGAAGACGAACTCAGAGTCATTTTTGAAGAAGTCGAATCAGTGAACGTCCATCTGGAGGAACAGACTGCCCTGGCCAATGAGATGGCAGTAAAGGCGGATGCGGCAAATGTTGCCAAAAGTCAATTTCTGGCCAATATGAGCCATGAAATTCGAACCCCCATGAACGCAGTGATCGGCATGGCCCATCTTTTAACGGATACTGAATTAACTCAAGAGCAGCAACATTATGCAGATACAATTCAGCAAAGTGCGGATTCCCTGCTGAAGGTTATCAATGATATCCTGGACTTTTCCAAAATTGAAGCCGGAAAACTGGATCTGGAAATTATTGATTTTGATCTGATTCGGTTGCTTGACGAGATGAATGATATGCTGTCAATTGAAGCCCGTGAAAAGGCGTTGGAATATGTCTGCAAGGTCGATCCGGAAGTTCCCCGGTTCGTTTCAGGTGACCCGGGGCGTATTCGGCAGGTACTGGTGAATCTTGTGGGAAATGCCATTAAGTTTACTCTCAAGGGAGAAATTCAGATCCAGCTGAGCCTGAGTCTGGAAAAAAAACCGGATGATGAACAGCAGATAACATTGATGTTTAAAATTGTTGATACCGGTATCGGTATTCCGGCTGAAAAAATACAAACACTTCTTGACGCCTTTACCCAGGTGGATGCTTCCACAACCCGGGAATTCGGAGGCACCGGCCTTGGATTGTCGATTGTTAAAAATCTTATCGAGATGATGGGCGGCCGGCTTGATATTTTGAGCGAGCCGGGTAAAGGGAGTATCTTTCAATTTACCATAGTGTTTGGAAGAGTGGCGGTTGCTGAAAAGAAGCATACCGAAGCAGAAAAATCCGAACCGGTCTTTTCTATAGAAACCATTGCCAAAGAAAATAAATACCAGGCGCATATTCTTGTTGCCGAAGATTTTCCGGTAAACCAAGAGGTTGTATCGGGATTTCTTGAAAGTTTCGGGTTTACTGTTCATATTGTTGAAAATGGTCATCAGGCAATCAACGCACTTGAAAAAAATCATTACGATCTTGTCCTGATGGATGTTCAGATGCCTGAAATGGATGGCCTTGAGGCCACCCGGGTCATCCGTAAACCAGAGTCAAAGGTCCTGGATCAAAATATTCCGATTATTGCCCTGACCGGTCATGCGCTGAAAGGAGATCGGCAAAATTATCTTGATGCCGGAATGAATGACTATCTGCCAAAACCCATTGATCCGGAAGCGCTGTACGATGTTGTAATCAGAAATCTGCCGGATAAATGCCGCATTGTGGAATAGTTTTTTTATTTTTCGGGTAACCCAAAGACGAGCCTTCCGGCTTCTGATTATTAATCTTTGGATGTAATGATTTCCCGGCCATTGATGTTCCATTAATACATTCTTTACTCCTGGGAGATTTTCACCACTGTCCGCTGGCTGATATCTCCCGTATCATTCGTATATGTCATTTTTACACATGCCAGACGATCCTGGGCATAGAGCTGGATGCATTCAGGAAACAGCTGATATTCTAAGGCCAGGCCTTTTTGTTTGATGGTATCAATTGTGTCTTTATCAGAGATGGGAAAGGTGCGTTGTCCGATAATGGGGCCGGAGTCTTCACCGTAGTCAATAAAGTGGACTGTGCATCCCCCGACTTTACAGCCATACCGGAAAGTATCGCCATATCCGTCAACTCCCGGAAAGGAAGGCAACAATGCCGGATGGATATTCATGATCCGGGGTTTGCCAGGTGTGGTGTTCACCCGGTCGATAAAGTAAGGCGTCAGATTTCGCATGAACCCGGCTAAAACAAGCAGGTCAAAAGGATAGGCTTTCATCTGTTCAATAAGGGCGGCTTCGGCAATGGCGCGGGTTTCGATAAATGTTGAAACTTTAAGTATATCGGTTTCCTTGTTTAACAGGGATTGTTTAATCTTGATATCTTCAAAGTCGAAATCATCCGGGAAAAAGTGATCTTCAGGCGCATGTTTGAAATTTTTCATAATTTCAGCATAGTTGACCACAAAGGTGGGAATTCTTTTTTTTTCAGCCTTTTTAAGGCCTTTGGCATCCGAATTATCAGACCCCACGAAGATAACTTCTCCATTGATTTTACCTTCGTCACAGGCCTTGATAATGGCATCCATGTTGGTGCCGGTTCCGCTGATCAGCCCGCCGATTTTTATTTTTTTACCCATGATATGCCTCGTAAATTTTAAAAAATAAATTAAAGTTACCTGGTTATCTGCTTCGGTTAAGTTAAGTCACCATTCGACCGGTAGGCACGGTGGCCAACCCTACGGAGCTTATCGCAAAACCTCGTAGAGCAGGCCACCGTGCCTGCTGTTGAC